>JAEYTI010000139.1 GCA_023434145.1 Chloroflexota bacterium
GATGCCACAACAAACTGTTTTCCGGAACCTCGCTTTTCATCGTGCCTTCCTCCTCCTTCTGTTGTACTGCAACTTTAGAGCGTTGAAAAGCCCTGCTCCTTCCCCCTCCCGGTTGACCCGGGAGGGGTTAATCCTTAAAATAAACCCATGACGAAACAAATGATCGCAGGCTTCTTTCGCCCCGACCATGATCCGCCAGGTGGGCATTGATCTTTCCACTCTAGCGCCCCACCGGAATGATCCGGTGTTGCTCTCCCTAAAAACCGTGAAAAGAGATTTTGGAGTTTTGAAAACGCTTTGCGTTTTCAAAACTCCAAAAAATCCCTCCCAGGCCTCCAAAGGGAGCAATGCAAGAGCAGCAGCCCGCCAGGGCTGAGCAGTCATCAAAAAGACACAGAAAGAAGGATAGACACATGCCTACCCCCTTTATCTCTCGCCGTGCGCCGATCTACATGGACGTGCCGGACGAAAAATGGAACGATTGGCGCTGGCAGTTGAGCCACCGCCTGAACACGGTAGAAGATTTTGAGAAAGTGCTCCCCCTGACAGACAGCGAGCGCGAAGCCCTGGGCGCCAGCGACCTTTTCCGCGTGGAAATTACCCCCTACTTCGTCTCACTGATCAACCCCGACGATCCGAATGACCCGGTCCGCAAACAGGTGATTCCTCTGGCAGGCGAGATCATGCCCTTCACCGGCATGATGGAAGACTCGCTCGCGGAAGACCGACACTCGCCCGTGCCCGGGCTGGTGCACCGCTACCCCGACCGCGTGCTGATGCTCGTCACCACACAGTGCGCCTCGTACTGCCGCTACTGCACCCGCTCGCGCATCGTCGGCGACCCTTCTGCTCAGTTCTCGCGCGCCGAATTCGAAATGCAGATCGACTACCTCAAGCGCACACCGCAGGTGCGCGACGTGCTGCTTTCGGGCGGCGATCCGCTGACCCTGGCGCCGAAGATCCTGGAAGAGCTGCTCAGCCGCCTGCGCGAGATCCCGCACATCGAAATCATCCGCATTGGCAGCCGCGTGCCGGTCTTCATGCCCATGCGCGTCACCGATGAGCTGTGCGCCACATTGGAAAAGTACCACCCGCTGTGGATGAATATCCACGTCAACCACCCGGTCGAGATCACCGCTGAGCTGGCGACCGCTTGCGATAAACTCTCTCGGGCGGGTATTCCACTGGGCAACCAGTCGGTACTGCTGGCAGGCGTCAACGACTGCGTGCACGTGCAGCGCAAGCTGGTGCATGATCTTGTCCGCATTCGCGTGCGCCCGTACTACCTCTACCAGTGCGACCTGGTGGAAGGCGCGGGGCACTTCCGCACCCCGGTGGGCAAAGGCATTGAGATTATCGAAGGGCTGCGTGGTCACACCTCCGGGTACGCCGTGCCGACCTACGTGGTCGATGCTCCGGGCGGCGGCGGCAAGATCCCGGTGATGCCCAACTACATGATCAGCCAGTCGGATCACAAAGTGGCACTGCGCAACTACGAAGGCTACATCACCGCCTACGAAGAGCCGATACGCTACGAACCGCACGACCCCGCCACCTGTTCGTTCTGCCAGGAAAAGCGAAACGAACCTGGCCAACATGGTGTGTTTGGCCTGCTGGACGGCGAGCAGATGTTCATCAAGCCCGAGGGCTTTGACCAGCTCCACAACCGCGGCGGCGGAACCCACCGCCTGCGCGAAGACTCGAGCAAATGGCAGCCGCTGGGCATTGGCCCCGGTGAAGAAAAGAACGGAGAATGAGTTATTATTTGTGCCCAAATTTCGCTCCGCGAAATTTGGGCACAAATGAAAAGGAATCCCCATGCATTACCGCAGGTTGGGCCGGTCTGGCCTCAAGGTATCAGAAATCTCCCTGGGCGCGTGGATCACGTTCGGCGGGCAGCTTGGCGAAGAAGCCGCCAGCGAGCTGATCCATGCCGCCTACGACCAGGGCGTGAACTTCTTTGACAATGCCGACATGTATGCCGGAGGCCAGGCCGAAGTGCTGATGGGACGCGCTATCCGCGACCTGCCCCGCGAGGCGCTGGTGCTTTCCAGCAAGGTATTCTGGCCCACCATGCCCGGCCCCAACGGGCGTGGCCTCTCGCGCAAGCACGTTACAGAGTCGATCAATGCCTCGCTGCGCCGCCTGGGCACCGATTACGTCGACCTTTATTACTGCCACCGCTACGACCCCGATACCCCGGTCGACGAAGTGGTATGGACGATGAACGACCTCATCCGGCAGGGAAAGATCCTCTATTGGGGCACGTCGGAGTGGGGAGCCGCGCAGGTGACCAATGCCATCGGCGTAGCGCGTTCGTTGAACCTGATCGGCCCAACGATGGAGCAGCCGCAGTACAATCTGTTTCACCGCCGCCGGGTTGAGGTGGAATTGGCTCCCCTGACCCGCGAGTTCGGCGTCGGCCTGACAACGTTCAGCCCGCTCTACTACGGCATCCTCTCCGGCAAGTATAACGACGGCATCCCCGAAGGCAGCCGCGCCAGCCTGCCAGACATGGCCTGGATCCGCGACAGTATCACGCCCGAGCGCCTTGAGATTACCCGGCAGATCACGCGGATGGCGCAGCAGTTGGGCATTACCACTGCCCAACTTGCCATCGCGTGGATCCTGCGGCGTAAAGAGGTCTCCAGTGTCATCACCGGCGCGGCGAGCCTGGAGCAGTTGGACGAGAACATCGCTGCCGGCGAGTTTGCCGACCGCCTGACCGACGAGCTACTGGAACAAATCGAGCAGATCGTAGAAAATCTGCCAGAGTAAAAATGGGTTTAAATGAATTTTCGGTTGGTGCTCCCGCACCAACCGAAAATTCATTTAAACCCGAAAAACTTTTATGAGCGCAGTTTTGCGCCCAATTCTTGCTCTAATCGTTTGATGATCTTGCCGCGTATCTGGGTTGCGTCCACGTCGGTGAGGGTGCGGTCGGCCTGGTAGGTCAGGCTGTAGGCCAGGCTCTTCTTGCCTTCGCCGATCTGCTCGCTGCGGAAGATGTCGAACAGGCGTAAGCCCGCCAGCATCTTACCGCCGCCCTGCCGAATAACCGCTTCGACCTGCGCGGCGGGCAGTTCCTCATCCACGATCACGGCGATATCTTCCAGCACCGGCGGGAAGACCGGCACGCCAGCGGTCTCGTAGCGCCACGGGATCACGCGCATCAGCGCGTCCAGATCCAAATCGGCAGCCAGCACCGGGGCCGTTCCGAAATCATAGTTTTCCTTCACCAGCGGGTGCATCTCACCAAACAAGCCCAGCAGCACGTCGCCATCTTCGCCCCGCACCAGCATACGCGCACTCTTGCCAGGGTGGAAGGAGGCATCCTGAACAGGCTCGTAGCGCACGCCCGTGATGTGCAGGCGTTCGAACAGCCCTTCTAGCACGCCCTTCAGGTCGTAGAAGTCGAGCAGGGCTGGTTTGCCACTCTGGTTCCAGCTTGGGCGCTGGCGCAGGCCGGTCATAGCAATGGACAGGCGCTTGGGTTCTTCCGGCAGCCCGACCCCTGCTTTCGGCAGGAATACCGGGCCAACCTCGAACAACGCCAGGCGGTCGCGCAGGCGGCTGTTGTGCTCCAGCGCATTGATCACCGAGGCGAGCATCGAACGGCGCATCACCGTGCTATCAGATGACATGGGGTTGCGCAGGCGGACGTATTCCACCGGCTCTACCTGGGTGCCCTTCGGCGCCAGCAGTGCCTCGCGCTCGGGTGTTGTCAGCCGGTAGCTGACCACCTCCTGAAGGCCGAGCGAAACCAACACGTCGCGGATCTTCTCTTCGAGGTCCAGTTCAAGATTGCCGCGCTGCGGGGGCAAAACGTCACGCAGGCGAGTTTCGGGCAGTTTATCGTAGCCGTACATGCGCGCCACTTCTTCCGCCAGGTCTGCCACGCCAATTACGCCCTCGCCGATATCCATGCGGTGTGCTGGGCTGCGGGCGATCACGCTGCTGCCCTCCACGCGGCAGTCGAACTCCAGCCCGCGCAGCAGGTGGGCGATCTCAGCCGGAGCCAGGTCGATGCCAAGCAGCCGCCGCACGTCCTGCGCGGTGATGGTTACCTCTGGATCGCGATAAGGCAGCGGGTACTCATCGATCAGCCCCTCCGCCACTGTGCCACCGCCCCATTCCACCATGCGCTTAAGGCCTAACTGCACACCGTACGGCGCCATCTCAGGATGGATACCGCGCGAGAAGCGGTACCCTGCCTCGCTGACCAGCTTTTGCGCCGCAGTGGTGCGTCGAACGTTGATGTAATTCCAATTCGCGCCTTCCAGCAAGACGGTGCGGGTGTTCTCGGTCACTTCGCTTTCCATGCCGCCCATCACGCCTCCAAGCGAGAGCGCCCCGGCAGTATCGGTCACAAGCACGGTATAGTCATTAAGCGGGCGCTCCACGCCGTCGAGCGTGGTCAGCTTTTCGCCGGGTTGCGCGGTGCGAGTGATGATGGTGGGGGCTTTTCCGCCCGCGCGCTGCACCAGCACGTCATAATCGAAGGCGTGCAGTGGCTGACCGATCTCCAACATCACGTAGTTGGTAGCATCCACTACGCTGTTGATCGGGCGCATGCCCGCCAGCCGCAGGCGCATCTGCACCAGGTAAGGGCTGGGGCGCGGATCCACGTCGCGGATCAGGCCCAGCACGAAGCGAGGGTTCAGCTCGGGGCTGCGGATTTCGATGGCGGCTTTGCCCTCTATGCTCGGCTTTGCGCTTGCGTAGCTGGCATCTGGCTTGCGCAGCGGCTTGCCGGTGAGTGCGGCAAGCTCGCGCGCGATGCCCAGCACGCTGGCATTGCGGATCATGTTCGGCAGCAGCGAAATCTCGAAGACAACGTCGCCCATGTATTCTGCCAGCGGCATGCCGGTCGGCGCATCGTCGGGTAGAAGAATGATGCCCTCGTGCTCCTCAGAGATGCCTAATTCCTTCTCAGAAGCCACCATCGAGTAGCTCTCCACGCCCCGGATCTTGGCACGTTTGAGCGTGGTGAGCACCTGTCCCGGCTGGTGACCATCGTAGATGCGCGAGCCTTCTTTGGCGTAGGCGACTTTTAGCGGCTTGGGCAGCGGGCCCGTGCCCTTATACTCGAACAGGTTGGGCGCGCCGGTCAGCACCAGGTGTTCAGTCTGGCCGTCATTCAACTTGCATAGTGTCAGGCGGTCGGCGTTGGGGTGCGGCTGCACTTCATCAATCTGCGCAACCACGATTTTATCTGGCGCCCAGGCAATGCCATTAATGGTGAACTCGCACAGCTCGCCAGCGGGAACTTCCACCGGCAGGCCTACCTGCCGGATCTCTTCGACCTCCAGCCCAGCCATGGTCAGCATCCGGGCAATCTCGATGGGCGAGAGGTCGATGTCAACGTATTCTTTCAACCAGGAAAGTGGTATCTTCATTAGAACTGCTCCAGGAATCGCACATCATTGCTGAAGAGATAGCGGATATCGCCGATGCGGTAGCGCATCATTGCCACACGTTCGGGGCCCATGCCGAAGGCGAACCCAGAATACTTGCGCGGATCGTAGCCGCCGTTCTTGAGCACGGTCGGGTGGACCATGCCGCAGCCGAGGATCTCCAGCCAGCCGGAGCCCTTGCACACACCGCAGCCCTTGCCGCCGCACATGAAGCACTCCACATCCATCTCGGCGCTCGGCTCGGTGAACGGGAAGTACGACGGGCGGAAGCGGGTGCGCACGTTGGCGCCGAACATGCGGCGGTAGAAGTCATTGAGCGTGCCCTTCAGGTCACCCATGGTCACATCTTCACCGACCACCAGCCCCTCCACCTGGTTGAACTGGCTCTCGTGGGTGGCATCGGTCTGTTCGTAGCGGAAGACCATACCCGGCACAATCACGCGGATGGGTTCGGGCGCTTCTTTGCGCATGAAGCGAACCTGCCCCGGCGAAGTGTGCGTGCGCAGGATGACTCCCGGCTGGGTGGTGTGGAAGGTATCCCACATATCACGCGCCGGGTGATGCTCGGGGATATTGAGCAGGCCAAAGTTGTACTCGTCCGTTTCCACTTCCGGTGAGCGGTAGATCTGGAAGCCCATGTCGGCAAAGATGCGGCAGACCTCGCGCATTGCCTGGCTGACGATGTGAAGGCGGCCCAGGTTGGGCAGGCGGCCCGGCATGGTCACGTCCAGCCGCTCCGATTCGAGCGAGCGTTTGAGCGCGCTTTCCTTCACCACCTGGCTGCGTTCAGTCATGGCGGCTTCAAGCGCCTGCTTCACGCGGTTGGCAGCCTGACCGATCTGCGGGCGCAGCTCTTTGGGAGCCTGACCCAGCTTGCTAAAGGCCTGCATCACCTCAGAGCTGCGGCCCAGGTAAGTGATCCGCCACGCGTCCAGGCGGGCTTCGTCGTTGGCCGAATCAAGTTCGGTCAACGCCCGCTGCTGGATCTCATCCAACTGTTTCAAAAGATCTACTTGCTCGGTCATACATCCTCCAAGAAAGGTTTTCGTACCTTGTATCGTTGTTGTATGGGGGTACTGTGTACCCCCATACAACAACGATACAAGGTACTTTTCTATGTTTCCGGCGCCTGCGAAGGCAGTCGGGGAATGTTAAACAAAAAATCCCGCCCTGCTAGGGACGGGACAAAATGACCCGCGGTACCACCCCGGTTGGTCGCAATCGCGACCCACTCGATCTAACGTCGCCGCAAAAGTTTTTGAACTTTCGCTTAGAGATTAGCTGCCCTGATAACGCCTGGCTCGCGGCTCAAGCTACTCGGTAGGCACAAGTCGGTTTTGCCTGTGCGACCTTCACCTGAGCGGCTCAGGAGGGAACTTCAACCGGTTTCCACTGGGCGAGGGTTCCAGCTTCGCTTTCATGCGCCCTCGCTTCTCTGGCGGCTTCCGCCGGGCTACTTTCCTCCGTCACTGCCGTTCCGAAGTTTATTCGATTGTACCTATTATCTCAAATTTCGCCTTCCCGGTCAAGGGGAACCGAATGCGATGCGCTGGACTTCCACATTCTTGCCCGATCAACCTTGCGGATGTCCGCGAGGTAAATCAGCCAATAGACCGCGCCAACCATCAGCGAGCCGCCGATGATGTTGCCGATGGTCACCGGCAGCAGATTCTTGACCAAGAAAGCGCCCCAGGTGAGCCCATCCAGGTGAACAGCGCCGCCCAGTGAGCTTACAAACGCTGGGTCAAACTGTTGGATAAATAAGGCATAGGGGATAAAGTACATATTGGCTACGCTGTGCTCAAACCCGGCCGCCACAAAGGCTGTAACCGGGAGAAGGATGGCGAGGATTTTATCCGTTGTGCTGCGCCCGCTGTAGGTCAGCCACACAGCCAGGCACACCAAGCCATTGCACAGAATACCAAGCGCCACGGCCTGGGCAAACCCTAGATTCACCTTTGAGGCCGCCATCTTAAGTGCCATTTCGCCGACCGCGCCTCCGCCCGCAGCGTACTGTTTTGCAGTCACCATCAACAGCGCGGTAACCACCGAGCCGACAAAGTTGCCCAGGTAAACAATCAGCCAGTTGCGCAGCAACGCGCCAGTCTTGACCTTACCGCTTGCCCATGCCATGACAATCAAGTTGTTGCCCGTGAACAGTTCCGCGCCGCCAATGACAACCAGGATCAGACCCAGGCAAAAGGCGAGCCCACCCGCCATGCGTCCCAGACCGTAGGGCATGGCAGCGGAGCCGGCAAGCGTGATGGTGCAGAAGATCGCCCCCAGCGAGATGAACGCGCCCGCGAGTACGGAAAGCGGCAGCATCTTGTAAAAGGGTGTACACGTCTTGCGAACGCCCAGGTCTTCTGCTTTTTGAGCCATCACCGGGGGAAGAAAGAGGTCAAACTGCTTATCCTGTTCTAACAACGAAACCTCCAAGGAATAATCTACAGCTAACTTGTCTGACAATAAAGAACCTGCCTATTCTAATACGATACTGTGAAAAACGTAACAGGATTAACAAAATATCAGACTGCGCAGGAGGCCGATGTACATCCTCTCGCGCAGTCTGATATTTTTCGCGTATTATCTTTTCAGCCGTCCGCTATCTATTCCAGTACACGCGGTATTTCCAGCGGATTGTCGTCTTATTCTCGCGCTTGATGTGCTCGATGGCCTTTTTGCCAAAGATAAAGCCGTACGTGCCGACAATGTGATCGATGGTGCCGTAATCCTGAACCAGATAGACATCCTGATAGGCAAAATGGAACTCTTCCAGGAAGATGCGATCCACTTCGTTGTCCACTTTTTCCACATCGTCGATGACGTCGTACAGATCGCCGCCGTACCAACCCGGCGGAATGCCAATGTAGATCAGCGACTCACGCGCCACCCGCAGCCCCTCGCGAATAAAATCACGGTACTGGCTAAATGGCCACAGCGCCAGCGTGAAGCCGGTGACCAAGTCGACCGAATGATCTGCCAGTGGAATGGCCAGCGCGTCTCCGCTTACATACGATATACGATCCGCATCAGCATCAGCCGCCTTTTCACGAGCTACGCGCAGCATTGCCGTTTCCAGCTCAATTCCGACCACCTGCCGGGCATGTTGGGCAAGGCCCAATGTTGAGGCGCCCGTACCCGCCCCCACATCTGCAACCAATTTGCCACGCAGGTTAATGATCTTTGGCAGTTCCTCCATAATTGACGGGTGATAGGGCGTGTTCGAAAACGCCTCGTATACTTCTGGGTAATCGCGGTAGAGGATATCCCAGCGGTTTTCAATCGATTCGGGTTTCGTTAAGTTTCGTTCCATAGCGGTCTCGCTTTGCGCTTCCCAAAAGAAGGAAAAATGCACCAGACAGGCAAAATCTGAACAAGCGCGGGCAATCGCCTAACACGCCTCTATATGGGGATCATTCATCACCAGGTCCATGTGAACGACACTTGCATTTTCACCTCCGTAAGGGCCGTTGTTCCCAAAGCCTACATGGCAGGTTCCACGCGCCTGCTCCGATTCCATTACATCTTGGTCCCAAAGCGCGCCAGGATTGATGCCAATGCCCAGTTCCGCCAGCACACAGGCATTTGCGTCGTGGGTTAAGTCCTTGTAAAGCATCGCTTGCTGCGGATCAGAACGGTCCAAATCATCCAGGTTCGTGACCCTCCCAGCATTAATCGTTAATGAAATCGCTCGCCTGGGCGGTCCACTATAAACACAGGCGTCAATGACAACCTTACCATGGCTTCGTTCCTCCACCGGAGCCGTGAATATTTCTCCCAGCGTTGACAGCCATCCCCGAGGTGAGAGCATGAGGTCGGTGCCAGCAGGAGTGGTGATGCGCACGCGCTTTAAAGGTTGTAGCCGGGTCAGAAGCTTCTGTCGATATCGAACCACTTCATCACGATCCACTGCAAGCGTACGGATAAGTCCCTGTGCACCCATAAACCAATCACAAAAGAACGTTTCCTCTGAGATACGCAAGCCTTCATCAGGACGACCGACTACTTTAAACAGGAAGGGAGCATGCGCTGGATGCAGCAGGAAAACCAAGCCAGATTTCGACGCAGCCGCATTCTCTATAAGTGCGCGCAAATAACCGAAGGTGGATTCAATCCGTGGGCCGAGAAGCATGAGATGGCATTCAATTCCTGTAGCTTCAAACGCCAATGCAACAGATTGCGCAAGATCCAGTTTTTCTGAGCAAGTGAAAACGAAAGCATTTCCAGCAGATGGAAGACTGAGTTCGGCAAGAATCGTGTTTGCAGCACGTGAGAGCATGTACTAATTCTACAACCGTTGCAGGCTTGATACAAATAGGCTCTTTGGAGTGGGTGTATTTCAGTTTTGTGGTAGCAGTCTGGTGATGCTGAGCATCACCAGACTGCTACCACAAAACTTCCCCCAAATTGAAATGCCCCCCTTTGGAGTGCCGTGGTT
>JAEYTI010000159.1 GCA_023434145.1 Chloroflexota bacterium
CCTGGCCATCTCCATCATCCGTAAGGCAGCCTACCCTTTTATGACGGATGCTTGGGCGGACATATCCGCCCAGCCGGATCTTGGCCTTTCCCTTCTCCAAAAATGATAGCGTTGAAAAGCCCTGCCATCGAGGCGATCGTGCGGAAAAATTTGTAAATTTGTAGTATCATCAGAGGCTGTAAGACACCTGATGTTTTCGCTTTTGTCGGATGTGGGGGTTGGAACGGCACATTTCCACAGAAGAGAGAGCAGGGAAACTGTACTTTGTACTTCATTCGTGTGGAGTTTTCGGCGATACGTTTTTGCATTTGTGTCGTTTGTGTTAGCGATGAAGTCGACCGTGCTAAATCCGTATCAATCGAACGGCTCTTGGGTTGTTTCCAGAGGTTTTGGCGTCGCAAATGGCGATGGCAGCCCCTTGGATGCCAAAATTCCTTGAAACTCATAAAGAGCATATCGAATATTTCCACGGGATTGTACGTATATATTATATAGAGAGGTATACCTATGCGGCGAGCTGTAATCATCCTAGTAATCATCGCTGTCCTGGCGACGGCAATCTTTTTTGCCTTCCAGCGTTTTCAGCAGGCGGCAGCTGCGGCTGCCACGAATTATCAGACCGTTACCCTGGAGCGCGGTGACCTGACCGCCTCGGTTGGATCAACGGGAACCGTGCATGCCAATCAATCTACGGTGGTTGGCTGGCAGCTATCTGGAAAAGTTGGCACGGTGGACGTCTCTGTCGGCGATGTTGTCCAGGAGGGCCAGGTGCTCGCGACGCTGGATGAAAAGTCGCTGCCGCAGTCAGTGATCCTGGCGCGGGCTGACCTTATTGCGGCTCGCCGCACCCGAGACGAACTGCTGAACTCATCCGTTGCTCGCGCGCAGGCCAACCAGGCGCTGGTGCTTGCGCAGAAGGAAATGGAAGACGCTCTGGAGAAGCGCGAGAGCAAGAACTATGACCGCGCTTCACCGGCTACGGTGGACGAGGCGCGCGCTAACCTGGTGGTTGCGGAGGATGCTGTTTCCAGGGCGTTGGAGCTGTACGATCGGGTGGATGACCGTGGTGCGGATGACCCGGTGCGCGCCGAGGCATTCGCGCAGCTTTCCGCGGCCCGCCGTAACCGCGACCGCCAGCTTGCCAACCTTAACTGGCTGCTTGGTCGCCCCGATACGATTGAAGTATCCGAGGCCGATGCGCGCGTGACGCTTGCGGAAGCAAACCTGGCGGATGCACAGCGCGAATGGGATCGCCTGAAGGACGGGCCCGATCCCGATGATGTAGCTGCCGCCGAAGCACGTATCGCCGCGTTAGAATCGACGCTTGCCCAGGTGCTCCTGGAAGCGCCGTTTGCCGGAACCATTACCCAGGTGAACATAAAGGCCGGTGATCAGGCATCCCCTGGTGGCAATCCGGCCTTCCGCATTGACGATCTCTCGCGGCTGCTGGTCGATGTAGAGATTACCGAGGTGGATATTAACCGCATTCGCCCTGGACAGCCAGCAATGATGACTTTTGACGCTATTCCCGAAAAGGAATACTCGGGCCGTGTAGCGGAAGTGGCGAGTATTGGCAATAGCGCACAGGGTATGGTGAACTTCACTGTCACCATCGAGCTGAACAGCGTCGATGCGGATGTTCGTCCTGGCATGACCGCTGCGGTGAATATCGTTACCGACCTGGTGGAAAATGTTCTGCTGGTGCCGAACCGGGCAGTGCGCTTGCGTGGAGGTCAGCGGGTGGTATACGTACTGCGTAATGGAAACCCCTTGCCGCAGATGGTGGAAATCAATCTGGGATTAACTTCTGATACGACCAGCGAACTGGTGAGCGGTGACGTGCGAGAAGGCGACGTACTGGTGCTCAATCCGCCCACGCAGATCTTCCAGCCTGCCGGCGGCCCGCCCTCGGGCATGGGGAACTAGCAGGCGCGCGATGGAAAAATCAACAGCTCCAGATAATGTGATCCAGGTTACCGACCTGGCGAAGATCTATCGGATGGGCGATAATGAAGTGCATGCGCTCGCGGGCGTGTCGTTCAATATCCGGCGCGGCGAGATCCTCTCGATCATGGGGCCATCAGGCTCGGGTAAATCGACTCTGATGAACCTGCTCGGCTGCCTTGACCGGCCCAGCCGGGGAGAGTACGTTCTCGATGGCGAACCGGTTAGCGGCCTGAATGACGATCAGCTTGCCAGTATCCGCAACCGCAAGGTAGGTTTTGTCTTTCAAAGCTTCAATCTGCTGCCGCGATCCAGCGCGCTTTCGAACGTGGAACTGCCCATGCGCTACGCCGGCGGCCTTACCGGCAAGATGCGCCTGGACCGTGCTCGTGGCGCGCTGGAGGCAGTGGGATTGGCAGAGCGCATGAACCACCGCCCGAGCGAGCTTTCGGGCGGCCAGCAGCAGCGCGTGGCAATTGCCCGCGCCCTGGTCAATGATCCGGCGATTCTGATGGCAGATGAGCCGACCGGCAACCTCGATTCTAAGTCGGGCAAAGAGATCATGGAACTGATCCTGCGGCTAAACAGCGAGAAAGGCACCACCATCATCATTGTCACCCATGACCCTCGTATCGCAGACCAGACCCAGCGCGTGATCCGCCTGATGGACGGTGAAATTGTGGAGGGAGCATGAGCCTTCTCCCGGCCATTTTCGAAGCTTTAGAGAGCCTGAGTGCCAATAAGGTGCGCAGCGCCCTTACCATTCTCGGTATTGTCATCGGCGTTGCTGCTGTGATCGCCATGCTGGCGGTGGGCACGGGCGCGCAGAACGTAATCACCGGCTCGATCTCGGGCATTGGCACCAACCTGCTGTTTGTGTTCTCTGGCAATCTAACGGAAGAGGTTCGCAATCCTGAGCCACTCACCCTGAGCGACGCAGCAGCGATCGGTGACGTGTTCCAGGCTCCATCTGTCGCGGCGGTAGCGCCGGTGATCCAGTCGAGCAGCGAAGTGACCTTTGGACGAGAGCGCTCCAGGTCTGAAACTTATGGCGTCACGCCAGATTACCTGACAGTCCGCAATTATGAGCTGCTCGAAGGCAGCTTTATCAGTGAGGAGAATATCCTCGGGCGGGCCTCGGTGGCGGTAATCGGCCCAGATACGGCCAAGAACCTGTTTGGGCATGAGGAAGGGGTAACGGGTGAAACCATCCGCATCGATGGGCAGCCGTTCCGCGTGCTGGGCGTGATCAAGGCCAAAGGCGGCGGCGCATTTGGCAGCCAGGATGACTACGTGCTGATCCCATTCAGCACCGCGCAGTCGCGCATTATTCGCCGCGCGCGGGATCGGGTGGACGTGATCTTCGTCCAGGCGACCAGCGCGGATACGGTTATCAGCGCGACCGATGAGATCACTCAGATTTTGCGCCAGCGTCACCGGGGTACCATCGGGGTAGACGACTTCTCCGTGCTTTCGCAGCAGGATTTTGTCGCAACCGCGCAGACCATCACCGGCGTGCTGACCGTCTTCTTGGGCGGCATCGCGGCGATCTCGCTGCTGGTCGGCGGTATTGGCATCATGAACATCATGCTTGTCTCGGTCACCGAGCGAACGCGTGAGATCGGTTTGCGTAAGGCGATTGGCGCACGCAAGCGGGATATTTTGGTGCAGTTCCTCACCGAATCGTCACTGCTGAGCCTGTTTGGCGGCATCATCGGTATTGGTCTTGGTTGGCTGATCGCTTATATTGTGGGGCTGGTGGCAACCGCCAGCGGCACCGAGCTGATACCCGTGGTCGGCATCGACGCGATCTTGCTGGCAACGGTGTTTTCCACGGCGGTAGGGCTGTTCTTCGGCATCTACCCTGCCAGCCGGGCGGCCAACCTGGAGCCGGTCGAAGCGCTGCGTTACGAATAATCGTGTTTCCCCAAAACTGACTTCGCCAGTTTTGGGGAAACACGTAGAACCTATCGAAAATTGATTTGTTGTTTGTGCGACTTCGTCGCACAAACAACAAATCAATTTTCGGATAGATGCTAAATGGTTATGACACCCAGCGTTCCGCCAGATGGGGCTGGCAGTACTTCTAGCCGCGCGCCGACGGCAGCCAGCATGGCGCTGTGAATCCGCAGCCCGCTGTGCGCGCCGGCAGTCGATGCTGTTTGGGGCTCTGGTCGGAAGCCATTGCCGTTGTCGATGATCTCCAACCGCAGCGTGCCATTCAGCGCCATGCGGATGGTGAGGCATACTTCCTGCTCGCCATCGCGTGCTGCGTGGGTGGCGGCGTTGCGGATCAGCTCGCGGGCAGCGAAGAACAGTACCTCATTGACGAACAGCGGTAGGGTGCGGGTGTGGGTGACTGCGTCAGCGTCGATTTCCCAGCGTACCTCTACGAAATCGGAGGGGAAGTCGTGCTCCATCATCGAACGCAGCGCAGCGGCCAACCCTTCCTGCGCAAGGCGATGCGGCGCTGCCAGCGGCAGGTCGCGCATGAGCGTGGCAATGCGATGGTGAGCGGTCGCGAGAATCTCCTTGGCCTGCTGAATCTCCTCGGAAGGTTGCGCTCCGCTGAGATACAGCAAGGCGGTGTGGATCTGCGGCAGCACTTCGTCGTGCAGCACGCGCCGTCCCTGGCCTTCCATGACGCGCGTCTGCGCCAGCCGCTGCCGCAAAAGATCCATCGACAGGCGCGCCATTTCGGCCCCCGCGAGCAGGTCGAGCAGGCGCTCTCCGCCGGCCTGGGCGATCTCAATTTCTTCTTCCGTAAATGGGTTGCGGTTGGTCTTCTCGCCCAAAAACAGCACCCCATCCAGGCCGCGGCTGCTCCACAATGGGATCGCCCAATCAGCGTCGGGCGGGTCGCCTTCGGCGCCGGCGGGCAGGCTGGCAACGCCCGGCGAGAACCGCCCAGACCAGCGCGCCGGGTTGGTGGAAGGCTCTGGGGAACCTGGCGGGTAGACCAGCGGCGGACCAGCTAACGCCGCCAGCGCTCCTGCCGGGATCAGCACGCCAGACTGCACTTCCATCACGTCACGGCACAATGTATCAAACAGGCTTTGTGCCCCCAGGCTCACCTGCTCGCTGTCTGGCATGCTGCCGTTGCCCGTGCCAGCACCGGCTGTCATTTGGCCATACAAATCCTGGCTGGCAACAAACGGCCGCAGCCGAGCCATAAATGCCTCGCGCTCGGCAAACACGCGCCAACTGTACAGCGCATAGAACAGGGTCATCAACAGAGTCGCCAGCATCAGGCTGTAGAGCGGGCGCAGATCGATGACAATGGAAGCCGCTACTACCGCCCCAAACCCAACCGCTAGCAGAATGGTGCTGCGCCAGTAGCGGAAAAAGCGGTTGCGGGGCAGAGGCCGCCCGGTGAACACCTCGAAGCCGACGATGGCCCGCCCCAGCAGGGTGATTGCGACTGCCACCAGGCTTTCCACGGCCAGATCTAACCGCAGCACAAACCGTTCGGTTTGCGGATCACCGAGCGAAGGTATGGGCGAGGTGGTGACTGCCCACAATGCGGCATATGTAAGCAAGACACCCGCAAGCAGCAGCGCAATCGATGCGGCGACCAGCCAGGGCCGGGCGCGCAAGCGTGTGCGGGCTTCTAGCGGGTTGGACCCGGTGACTTTCCGCAGCACGTCCAGCGGCAGCAGATAGCACAGCAGCGAATAGAGCAGGTAAGCCAAAATGAGAAGCGGCATGCCGCCAATGCTGGGGGTGGCGCGCAGCACGCGCCCGGCCACGTAAGTGTAGTTCGGCAGCGGGTTGGCGAAGACCAGCAGCAGACTGATCGCTGCGGTGAGGGTGATCACAAAGATTAGCCAGGGATGGTGGCGGTGTGGGCGGTTGATCCGGTAGCCCGAGTACCACAGCATGGCGCCATACCACGCCAGCGGAGCGGCGGCAGCGGGCATCCAGCTTACCCACCACCAGAAATCCATGCCCAGCGAGGTATGCCCCAAACCACGCCCCAGAATGGCGGTATGGCTGGTGAAGAACAGTGCCCCGGCCAACAGGCCGCCCCCGGTGACCCAGGTGCCCGCGGCGCGGCGGTTGCCCGCCAGTAGCACCATCAGGCCTAGCCACAGTAACGAGACGGTATTGAAAAACGAGATGGTAAGAACGGCCCAATCGAGGAAGAGTTTTTCCATGCCCGTTTCCCGCGCTTAGATGGCCCGCCAGCGGCCGTCCGGGCCGCACACCTGCGGATTGCCGCCTTCGTCCCACACAATCATCTCACGCCTCTGATAGATCAGCGCGGCGCGGGTGCGGGCCACCTTTTCATCGGTGGTAGAGGCGTTGAGACCCCAAGCGGTATAGATCTGCCCATTGGTGCGCGCCACGGCTCGTGCATCGTGGTAGCCCAGCCGGGCAGCGATTTGATCATTGGTGAAGCCCTGCGCCAGCAGCCGGATGACCGCCTGCTCGTTGGGCTCTAACAGGGTCATCGGATCGTGCTCGTCTTTGTGGCGCACCGACTGCACCCGCGCCTCGATCTCAGGATCGATAAAGCTGCGCCCGGCGGCGGCTCCGCGCAGCAGCGGCAGAATACTCTCGGGCAGCAGATAATTGCTTTTCCGGACGTAGGCGTAGTGGCTGAGGATACCCGAGCGCAGAAAGTCGCGGTAATACTCCTCGTCATCCTGGATGGAGTAGAAGACAACCGGAAGGCGAGGGTACTCACGCCGCAGCGCCACCGCTGCCTGAATGCCGTTCATCTCGCCTGCCAGAGATACATCCATTAACGCTGCATCCAGCATGGCATCCGGAGAATCAGAGAACTTGAGCGCTGGCAAATCCTCGCCGCGGTCGGTCTCCGCGATCACCCGCACCGCACCGGTGGCTTCAAGCCCAGCCTTTAACGCCCTCCGCAGGGCAGCGTTGTCTTCAACCAGCAGGATCGAAAGCATAGATGAGGCCCTTTCTACATCAAGCGTACTCGCGGTAGAAAGGGATGTCAAGCACCCGGGTGCGGTGTAGGTTAACGCCTCGCAAACGCGCGGAACGGATTCTCTTGCACCAACTTCCGCACCGTTTCTGCTGGCACTCCGGCTGCCTGGAGTTTTGGCAGGAAGGTCTCTGTCAGATAGGTGAAGGGTTTGGGTGTGCCGCCGCCCGGCTGCGCGGGATCGTACCAGCCGCGGTCGTGGCTGAGCAGTAGTTGCCCACCAAAACCGGCATTCAGCACGCGCTGTATCCAGCCGATGAACTTCGCATCTTCATCGGGATTGCCAATGGAGTCATATTCGATCCACGCGCCTCGGCGGGCGATCTCCAGGTGCAGGTCGAAGTCCGGTTCTGCCTGGGTATGAATCCAGATAAAGCGGTTGGGGGTGTACCCGGCCTGCTCGATGATGTCAAGCTGATCGCGGACCACCCACCCGCGGATGGTGTGGCTGCCGATAATGGCGTTGACCCTGGCGGCGGCTTTTGCCGCGGCACGGAGCACCTTCGCCTCGGTGGCGGTAATGCCATCATCTCCGGCGGAGAGCTTGATAAACCCGGCCTGAACGCCGCTGCCCTCAATCTCACCTTCCAGCTCGCCGCGCATCCACGCTATCAGCGCTTCTTCGCTGGCTTCATGCACCCACGGCGGAATCCACGGCTCGCGATATACGCCCGTGGGCACAACCAGCGGGAAGCCGGTTGACTCGGAGACCGCTTTGAGAATGTCGGCCCGGCGGCCTACGCCTATGGGGGCGCAGTCCACCAGCGCGCTTACGCCCGAACGTTTTGCCTTCTCGATCTCCGGTCCCATCAGAGTGATCACATCCGGGGCCGCGCCCTCGCCGTAGCCAGGCTTGTCCCAGGTGCGCAGATCGACAAATACGTGCTCGTGTGGCAGGATGATACCGATCTCGCTTGCTGATTTTCGTCCGAGGGTTGTGACAAGTTCTGTCATGGCTGCTCCTTTGTGACTATTTTACAACGTTCGCAGCGTTTCGTAGCCCTCATCCCCGAGGAAGTAGCGCAGCTCCTCCTCAAAGGTTTCGGTCAGCGGGATGAGGGTAGGGGAAGGTCGCAAGCAGGAGCCGGGCTCATCCAGCAGCAGATCTACCGTATCGAGCGTAATTCGGCCCTGCTCGTCCAGATCCAGCGGGTGCAGGATACAGTAGAAGGGTTTCCACGCCCAGGGGTGCAGGCCGCTGGCTGATGAGGCGACCTGCAGCGCGCATTTATGGTCAGCGCGGAGGAATACGCAGGCTGTTCCGCCCCAATGGTGCGGCGCATCGACCACAGTGGAGTGCTCCGTCTGGCCAGATCGCGTGTGCTCGTCTGGCTCTTCGCGACCGTCGAACCACCCGGCGGAGTCGCGGTATGCGGGCGGCATGTGCGGCGTGATCTGCTCTGCATTCACACGGATTGTTTCCGCCTCAGCTTTGTCAATCCACACGCCGTAGAGGCAGCAGGCTGCCTTGCACTGCCCCAGCGTGCATCGCCGCATTGGCTCGGATTGTTTCATGCGCGGGTTTATCTGGCGTTTCATCGGCGGCAATTGTATCACAGCCGCTTGTGGCCTAAAAAGCTACTCGTACTTCGTATTGTTGTTGCGGTCCCTGTTTGCAGCGACCGCAACAACGATGCTGAAAGTATCAATATAGGTCCTTGGGTTTTGCCATGCTGTAGGGAAAGGTTGCAGCGCAATCTCTCCCTACAGCATGGCAGTTCCCACAGAGCCCCGAAAAAACTACTGACAAGGATATGGCCATCCGGTTATCAATATCACTGCTACCTCTTGTGTGATTAAGGTACAATGCTCGTGGGAAAGATACCGCAGTTGATATTCTATACAATTCATAAGGAGTCTGTCGATGGCTGCCTGGAAAGTCCTTGTAACCGATGGCCTGGAGGAAAGCGGTAAGGCGCTGATGCGCGAAGTCGCCGAAGTGGATGATCGCCCTGGGATTACCGCGGAAGAACTGCTGCAGGTCGTGGGGGAATACGATGCTCTGGTTGTTCGCGGTCGCACAAAGGTGACGGCGGCAGTGTTTGAAGCCGGCTGTAACCTCAAAGTGGTTGGTCGCGCCGGTGTTGGCGTTGATAACATCGATCTGAACGCGGCCAAGCAGCACAATGTGACGGTTGTCAACTCGCCGCTGGCCACCACCATTTCCGTCGCCGAGCTAACAATGGCAATGCTGCTCTCGCTGGTGCGCGAAGTTCCGCGCGCCGATGCGGCGATGAAGAATGGCAAGTGGCTGAAGAAAGAGCTGGAGGGCACCGAGCTGTATCAGAAGACCCTCGGCATCATCGGCTTTGGCCGCATTGGTCAGGCTGTGGCTAAGCGTGCGAAGGCGTTTGAGATCCAGGTGGCTGTGGTGTGCGACCCCTACTCCAACTGTGAGACGGTGGAGGAGATGGGCTGTAAGGCCGTGGATCTGGACGAGCTCCTGTCCATCGCCGACATCATCACACTGCATATCCCGCTGAGTAGTGAGACCAAGAGTCTGCTCGGCCCCGAGCAGTTTGCGAAGATGAAGGATGGCGTCTATATCATCGATGCGGCGCGCGGTGGAGTGGTCGATGAAGATGCGCTGTTCGCTGCGCTCGAATCAGGCAAGGTTGCCGGCGCTGCGCTGGACGTGTTCAGCGCGGAACCGCCCGGCCTCACGCCCCTGGTTGCGCATCCGAAGGTGATTGCCACCCCACACATTGGCGCGCAAACACAGGAAGCACAGCAGCGCGCGGCCTACGATATTTCAACCGAGATCGTGCGCGCTCTGAAAGGCGATCAGCTCCGCTGGCGCGTGGCGTAAACCCTGTAAGAAGCTGCGATTATTCCAAAAGCTCCAGGGGCCGTCCAGAAATGCTGGGCGGCTCCTGGTGCAAGTGCAATTCAATACACATAAACTGTAACAAAAATAATCAACAATCGTTCTCCTTGCCAGTACTGTGTATCGTCATTTCGATACATTTGCCTGCCCCGATATCCTGCACAGGACGAAGGGAAGCACGATTTTTTCATAATTGGTGCGATTGGATGATGACTCCCAGCACCAGAAGGGGATATGGTATGACTCGTGTGCTCTTTATCGACGATGATGTTCTCACACTGGAGTTGATGTCGAAGGTTTCGCAAGTGCTGGGGTTTCAGGCAATCATGAGCACGTCGGCGCTGCAGGGGCTTAAAATGGCGGTACACGAAAAGCCTTCACTGGTGATGGTGGATATGCAGATGGACGAGATGGATGGCTCGGAGTTCGTCCGCCAACTGCGCAGGTTGCCGGGCCTTGCCGATCTTCCTGTGCTGATCTACACCGTAGGCACCGGCGGGCCGGATGAAGAGCGCGCCCGCCAGGCAGGCGCGAACGCCCTGCTGCACAAACCTCTCAGCCTGAACGACATTTCCAGAGTCATCCAGTCATACGCCGCATCATAGCACTTGGCTCGTTTCAGGTTTCAAGGTGTTTTTGGTGGGTGCGTTTCAGTTTCTTGGGTACTTCCCAGTTTGCTGGTGGGTTGAGGCAGGGGAACATCGTTCCCCTGCCTCAACCCACCAACAAACGGAAACACTCCCCTTACAACGCTATCAAGTTTAATAAATTTGCTTCGTGATACAATACACACATGAAATTCGGCGTCATCCTGCCTTCGTTCGGTCCGCAGGCTGGGCGGCTGGCGATGGTGGATACGGTTCTCGCCGCGGAGAAGCTTGGTTTTGACTCTGCGTGGACGACCGACCATGTTGCCCTCCCAGAAGCGGATGCCGGGCGTTTTGGCCACATTTTTGAATCCATCACAACCCTTGGCTACCTGGCAGCGATGACCACTCGCCTGAAGCTGGGCATTTCTGCGCTGGTGCTGCCGCAGCGTAACCCGGTGGAAGTTGCCAAACAGCTCGCGACTCTGGACATTCTCTCCGGGGGGCGCATCATGCTGGCAGCCGGAATCGGCTGGTCGGCGGGCGAGTATGCCAACCTGGGCCAATTGTTCCGTAACCGCGGCAAGCGCATGGAAGAGGCGCTGCAGGTGCTGCGCACCCTCTGGCGCGGCGGAAAAATCATCTCCTACAAGGGCAAGCACTACCGCTTCGAGCGTGTGGTGTTCTCGCCGGGTCCGCTGCAATCGGGCGGGCCGGTGCTGTGGGTGGCGGGTGACGTGCCCCAGGCGCTCAAGCGTGCCGTCTTCCTGGCGGATGGATGGCACCCCAACACGCGCTCGCCCGAAACGCTGGCCGAAGAGCTTAAGACGGTCGCGCCGCTGCTGCGCAACCGGCCCTTTACTGTTTCGATGCGGACGCACGTTCGCTTCGGGCAACCGGATGAAAAGACGCCCCTCTCTGGCACCGCGGAGCAAGTGATCGATCGGCTGCGCGCGTACGAGCAGGCAGGGATGAACTACGCCGTGATCGATTTCGACGCCGACAACCAGGCCGGGCGCGAGCGTGCCATGCAAACGTTCGCCAGCCAGGTGATGCCTGTTTTCGCGGAGAAGTAGCAGGATTGGGATGCCGCGAAAAATCTTTCCCAAATTCTGCTGCCTGGTACTGGCGCTCATTTTGATGAGCTTCCTGGGCGGCTGCGCGCGCCCTCAAACCGCCGCGGGTACACCCACAGAAGCCGCATTGGCGGCTGCGCTTGTTACCGAGACGGTGAGCCCCTCTGTGACGGACTCTCCTGAGCCCGCGCTGCCGACTGACCCCCCGCCGCCATCGGATACGCCCGGCCCGGTGGGAACCGCAACGTACACAATTACACCCTGGCCCAACGATACGCCCACGTTCGGCCCCAGCCCTACGCGGACGCGGACGCCCACCATTACGCGCATTCCCACGCGCACGTTTGCACCATCCCGCACCCCCACCATCACGCGCACGCCAACCATCACCAACACTCCCACACCGCCCGCTCCCCCGCTGCACATCGTCCGCCCCGGGCTGATGTCCAGGCTGGTTTCGCCCATCCTGTCGGAGATGTATGTGGTCACCGGCGACAGCGGGCTGGTGACGATAGAGCTGGTGGGCGAAGATGGGCGGGTGATCTCGCGCCAGATGCTCAATTACAGCCGCGATGGGCGCAATATGTGGGCCGCTCCTGAAATCCCATTTGAGATTGCCGCCGCGGCAGAGACTGCGCGATTTCAAATTTACACCACCGATGCGTATGGGCGCATGATTGGTCTGGCCTCTACGGATGTGATTCTGCTGGCAGTGGGTCGCAACGAGATCAATCCCCCCGCGATCACCCAGGAGCCGTACCTGATACGCGAGCCGGACGATGAAGAAATCATCACCGGCGGTATGCTGCGGATCGAAGGCCTGGCCCGACCGGTCAATGAGTCGCCGCTAATTATCGAGCTGGTCAACGAGGGCGGCGGCGTACTGGTCACTAAACAGATCGTTGTGCCCGCGCCCACCGGATCGCTGAGCCACACTCCGTTCACCGTAGAGATCCCGTACCGGGTAACCACTACCACGCCCGTCCGCCTGACGGTGCGGCAGGAGGGCAGCCGCATCCCCGGAACGGTAGCGCTCTACAGCCACGAAATCATATTGGAGCCCTAATAATTTTAATGGATGATGTACACCATCCATTAAAATTATTAGGGCTCAGCCACGAAAGCATCGGTAGCGCCATCCTTAAAAATTGCCTGTGACGCGCGCCCTGCGGGCGCTTAAGAAATTAAATTGCCAGTTTTGTCGCACAGCGTGCGACAAAACTGGCAATTTAATTTCTTCTGGCGTGCGTTTTCTCGTGATAAAAGCATCGAGCCTGGGTGACACTGTCACCCAGGCTCGATGCTTTTATCTACGAAATTTTCTATGCCCCACCGGCTCCGTAGAGGCTGGGGTCAGTTGGAGTCTGACCGGAGGGGTCCCACACGTACACCCAATCACCCTCGTTGGCCCAGTGGAACAGCCAGTTCGAGTCGCCAATGGAGAGGTTGACGCAGCCATGCGTGCCGGGGAAGCCGTACCAGGCGCGCCAGTACGCGCCGTGCAGGGCGCGCGCCTCGTCAAAATACATCGTCCAGGGCACGTCTTCCAGGTAATAGTAATCAACACGCCCGGCTTCAAATGCGCCGCTCATCGTTTCCAGTTCTTTCTTCTGATAGATCTGGAACAGGCCAGGGCGGGTGAAGAACGGCTCGCCGCCCGATGCGATTAACGTAGCAAAGACAAGCTGGCGGTTCTCGTAGACGGCAATGGTTTGGTCATAGAGGTTCACCGAGATCCAGCGATCGCCGGTTACGCCTTCTGGGGGCTTGGTATCCAAACGCACGCGTTTTGCGTCGATCCACGACACCCACTGGCCTGGACCGATCTTAAACCACTCTGAGCCCTCGGCCTCCACAATTTCGTAGATCTGTATGGCCGTTTCACGGTAGAGCGTCTCGCCAACTTCTGGGGCATTCCAGCTCGGGTCAGAGCGTGCGCGGGCGTGGTCGACCATCCAGCCAAACTGGTTGGTGGGCGTCTTGCTAAACTGCAATCCCTGGAAGTAAGAGTAGCCCGCCGGAGAAGCGCGCATCCACTCGCCGGATTTGAGCATCACAAAGGCCTTGCCGTTCACATCGACTTGCTGAATGTACGAAACGTAACGCAGGCCCTCGCCGGGGTCGATCTGCCGGGTGGGGTTACTGCCGGCAACTGCATCATCTAAGGAGCCATAAATGTAAGCAGGCTCGTAGTCACCGATATTGATCTTGGCGACAGTTACCGGGCTGGTGGTCAGCGCGCGGTCGGGGGCAGCAGCGGGCAGCGGGCGGGGCGGGTAGCTGAACCCCTGCCGCGCAAGCTCGGTCAGCGTCTCCGAAGGGCCGAGAGGCAGGCAGTCGGTGGTGTAATCGAGGTAAACATCCGGGAGGCACAGCGCGTCGCCGGTGTATGGCTCCGCGCCATCTTCGCCCTGGGCCGCCGCCGGTTGATGAACCAGAACCAGCGCGCCCAACAAGATGACCAGAACCAGGAGTGTTCGTTTCATAACCTCACCTTTGCAGAAAGCATTCTGAATGTTCCGAACGTTTAATCAGACAATCCGCACTGATTGTAACCGAATTTTCCGCTCGATGAACCCCTCAGCTTGGCCTGCCCGACGGGCTATCCTTTCCCCATCCATGGGCAGAGAATCTTTTCCAGCCGGTCGGTAGCAAAGTAGAGCAAGGCGCCCAGCAAGCTCATGGCGACGATCCCGGCGTACATTGCCGGGTAGTCGAGCAGGGTACTGCCGGAGATATAGATGTAATAGCCCAGCCCGCGCCGCGTGGCGAACAACTCCGCGATGTACAGTACTGCCACTGCCGTGCCGATCGACTGGCGCACGCCGGTGAGGATGGCGGGCAGGCTGGCAGGTAGGTACACAAAGCGAAACAGCGCCCGCCGCCCGGCCCCCAGGCTGCGCACACTCTGAATCAGCTCAGGGCGCAAACCCGCCGCCTGGTCGCGTACTAGCACCAGAATTTGGAAGAACAGGATGAGGAAAATGATGACAATTTTCGCCAGATCACCAACACCCAGGAACAGCAGTACCACCGGCACCAGCACCACCTTGGGGATCGGGTAGGTGAGGTAGATAAAGGGAGAAAAAATGCGGTTCAAGGCCGGAGATTGACCCAGCGCCAAGCCCGCCGGAGCCGCCAGGGCAATGGAGATGATCAGGCTGGCGAGGACCCGCCACAGGCTGGCGAGGAAGTGCTCCGGCAGCTCGCCGCGCCGGATTTCGCGGGCAAATGCTCCGGCAACCGTCACCGGCGAAGGGAGGATGGGCTGGTTGATGACCAGGGCCAGCAACTGCCAAAGCAGCAGCAAAACCAGCAGCGCCAGCACAATCTCGCCGCTTCGAATCCGCGCGCCGGTTTTCCGAAAAGGAAGTGCCCTCATGCTTCCTCCGGTTCTGCTATGCCGGGCTGGTCTGCGGCCAGCAGATCGCGCAGGGAGCGGGTGAGGGTGCGGTATTCGTCCGTTTCCGCGAAATCCGCGCGACCAAAACAGGGATTTTCGATCACCCGTGGGGCGGTGTGCGGCGGCTGCCCGAGCATGAGGATATACTGCCCCAGGTGTGCGGCCTCTTCGATGGCATGGGTTACCACTACGAAGGTAAACCGCTGCTCATTCCACAGCGAGAGCGTCAGGTCGCGCAGGCCTATGCGGGTAGGCGCGTCGAGCGAAGAAAACGGCTCGTCCATCAGCAGCAGGTCGGGGCGCAGCACCAGGGTACGGGCAATGGCCACACGCTGCCGCTGCCCGCCGGAGAGCTGCCCCGGGTACTGGCGCTCCAGCCCGCCCAGCCCCAGCCGATCCAACCAGCGCTGGGCGTCTTCCATTGCTCCGTAAGGGATGGTGGGAGCGTGCTTGCCATCTGGGCCGTAGAACTGGCGGATGCGCAGCCCCAGGCGCACGTTTTCGAGCACAGTATTCCACGGCAGCAGGCCGTAATCTTGCAGAATCAGCCCGGTTTGCGGGCGGGGGCGGGTGAGTGGCAGCCCATCCACCTGCACATTGCCCGAGGTGGGCATCTGCAGCCCTGCCAGCAAATAGAGTAGGGTGGTCTTGCCCGAGCCAGACGCGCCCAGCACAGCCCAGGATTGTCCCTGCTCTACCTGCCAGTTAAAGCGGTCAAACAGCGGGTTTTTATGCGGATAGGCAAACGATATGGACTGTAAATCGATCATTCGTTATCTCGTCCCCGATTATAACAGCACAGGGCTGTTTCGTATCGCTTCCGTGGAGGAGCGCATCTGGTTGTTGCCGCTCACCAATGGATTGGTACAGCCTGACGACCTATCAATCACTTAACACTAACGAAAGCAAAATCGATCTCGCTTGACATGCCATGTTGCCTGTGTTAAAGTATTCACTAGGTTTGTCTCCAGTAACTTCAGTTCGGATGGATTTGTATTGCATGCTCCGCCGTGCGGGTCAGGTAAAGCAAATACGTCAAAAAATAATGTTATCGTGTCTTTGTTGGGGTGTTTCAAGTTACGTTTGGTGATCCACAAACAAACCAACAAAGATCGACCAACTTTCGTGGGAAATCCTCCTAAAAGGAGTGCAGCCTTGACCAAATCTCGCACCCAAATGATGGTTGATCGTTTGCGTGAACTGCAGGCCTCGTCGCCAGACATTGAGGCTTCAGCAATTGTTAGTGTAGATGGCCTTACCATTGCTTCAGCGCTCCCACAGGGTGTTGAGGAAGACCGCGTCTCGGCAATGTCGGCTGCGATGCTCTCGCTGGGCGAACGTATTGCTAAGGAGCTGGGTCGAGGGTCTCTCGCGCAGGTGTATATCAAAGGCGAAAATGGCTACGTCATTCTGATGTCGGTCGGTGAAGAAGCGGTGCTCACAGCGCTGGCGCGCGAGCAGGCCCGCATCGGCCTCATCTTCCTCGATATGCGCCGGGCCACTGAAGACCTCACCCGTTTAATCTAAAACAAGGCATATCCATGGACCCCATCCCGAAGAGTGGTTTGTACTACCCCAATAAAATTGCACGCATCGCGCTTACGGCGGTGGAAGATGTGATGGGTAAGAACGGCCTCAACGCGATCCTCAACCTGGCCGGCCTTTCGCACCTGATTGACAACTACCCCCCCGACAACCTGGAACGGCAGTTCGATTTTGCCGATTTCTCGGCCATTAATGGCGCTCTGGAAGAAATGTATGGTCCTCGCGGCGGGCGCGGCCTTGCGCTTCGCGCCGGTAGGGCAACCTTTTCAGAGGGCTTGCGGAACTTTGGCGCGCTGGCTGGGGCTGGGGATTTGGCGTTCAAGGTCCTGCCGCTGAATGCAAAGCTGCATATTGGCGTGCCTGCCATGGCAAAGATCTTCTCCACGACTTCCGACCAGCTTTCGACGGTCAAGGAAGAGGGCGACCACTTCATCTATACCATCCATAAGTGCCCGGTTTGCTGGGGCCGCACGGTTGATAAACCGGCTTGCTTCATGGCGACTGGTCTCCTCCAGGAAGGTCTCAAGTGGGTCTCAGGTGGGCGTGAGTTCAAAGTGGTGCAGACTACCTGCCACGGCGCGGGAGACCCAGCCTGCGATTTCCACGTGTTCAAAGAGCCGATTGCCTGATCCTGAAGCAACTGGCCGGCGCATTCTGCTATCGCAATTTGCGCCCCCGGTAATTGGGGCTGCCCATTCGTTCATTAGAAAGGTGCCCACACCGGGCACCTTTTTTCATTGAATACCAGAATTCAAAACCTATTTCTCGGGAGCTGCTGTGGAAGAGGCAAAGACAACCATTCTCATCGTTGAGGACGACCTGGACATTGCCGATATGCTCAACGCATACTTCCGGGTACAGGGTTATGACGTGCAGACCGTCAATTGGGGCGAGGATGGCGTGCGGGCATGCCAGACCGCTGCTCCCGACCTTGTGATCCTGGATATTCGGCTTCCGGATATCGACGGATTTGAAGTTGCCAAACGCTTGCGATCAGGTCGGAAGACCCGCGAAATCCCGATCATTTTCCTAACCGAGAAGCGCGAGCGCGGCGACCGCCTGAAAGGCCTGGAACTTCGGGCGGATGATTACATCACCAAGCCGTTCGACATCCAGGAACTGCGCCTGCGGGTTCGCAACGCTTTGCAGCGCTCGAAACAGAATTCGCTGACCAACCCGGTGACAGGCATCCCCGAGGGCAGCCTGGTAGATGAGGCAATTATTTCTGGCGTTCAACGCCCGGATTCGGTGCTGATGGTGGTATCATTGAAAAACATCAACCGCTTCCGCGAGGTATATGGGTTTGTCGCATCGGATGATCTGCTGCGCGCGATTTCGCTGATGGTGCGCGACACCGTGCGTGATAATGGAGCGCCGGATGACTTTGTCGGTCACCTGACTGCATCCGACTTCCTGGTGATCACGCGCGGCCAATCCGCTGCTGCCCTGCGCGATCGCATCCGCAAGCGGTTGGAGCAATCGTTTGATTATTTTTATAGTGACCAGGATCGCGAGCTGGGCACCTTCCGCAATAAGCAGTTGGGCATCAGCATCAATGAAATCTCAACAGCCTCGCTCCAGCAGCGCGATCTTCCCCATCTCAAAGCCGAGCTCGAGCAGTTCTGCCATTAGATCGTTCGTTATAGGTGCGTACTCAGGCACCCTCCACAACGAACAGGAAGAGCACGAAGGATTTCTGTGAAAATTACAATTATCGTTCCTACCTACAACGAGGCAGAGAATCTGCCCAAGATCGTTTCTACGCTGTTTGCCCTCCCCGTTCCGAACCTCAACCTGCTGGTGGTGGACGATAACAGCCCCGATGGCACCGGGCAGATTGCCGATGATCTTTGCAAGAAGATGAACGGCTGCATGGATGTCATCCATCGCCCTGGCAAGATGGGCCTGGGCACAGCCTATATCACCGGCTTCCGGCATGCCATGGAACACGGGGCGCAGGCGATCGGCCAGATGGATGCGGACTTCTCGCACCCGCTGGAGAAGATCGTAGAGCTGGCAAAGGCGATCGAAACAGACGATATAATTATCGGCTCGCGCTACACCAAGGGCGGCAGCCTGGACGAGAACTGGCCGCTGTGGCGCAAGGGCCTTTCGGCCTGGGGCAATTTCTACGCCCGCACAATTCTCAATATGCCCATCCGCGACTGCACGGGCGGCTTCCGCCTGTGGCGGCGCGAGGTGTTGGAAGGCATGCCGCTGAACCGCATCCGCTCGAACGGCTACGTCTTCCAGGTGGAAACGGCCTATGTGGCGCATAAGCTGGGTTACACGTTCAAAGAGATCCCGATCTACTTTGCCGACCGCCGCTGGGGCAAGTCGAAGATGAACTTCCGCATCCAGGTGGAGGCGGCCCTGCGCGTATGGCAGCTCCCGCCTGCCTACCGCGATCTGCGTGTGGCTGCGCGATAGATAAAATATGGTTTTTTCGCAGTTTGTGCGGGAATTGCGCAGCAATTCCCGCACAAACTGCGAAAAACCTATCCATGAGCTGCCCGGAAAACCGGGGCATTTTTATGCGGATGCTTCGGTGAGTGCCTTCCACTCTTCGATGGAAAGCGTCTCCGCCCGGCGCATGGGGTCGATACCCACCGATCGCAGCATCTCCGCCGCCCGCTCGCCGGGGAGGCTGAGCCCGGCGGAGAGCGAGTTGCGCAGAGTCTTGCGCTTCTGCCCAAAGCCGGCCTTTGCCAGCCGGAAGAAGCGGTCGATCTGGCCTGCTGGGATCAGCGGCTCGGGGTAGAGATCGACGCGCACGGCACTGGAGTCGACCTTGGGCGGCGGGTAAAATGACCCGGCCGGGATGCGGGTGACGATCTTTGGCTTGCCGTACACCTGCACGCCCAGCGCCAGCAGGCTCATATCGCCCGGCGCGGCGGTGATGCGTTCGGCCACTTCGCGCTGTATGGTCAGCACGATGCGGTTGGGTTTAAGCGGCGCTTCTAGCAGGTGGCGGATCAGGTTGGAGGTGATGTAGTAGGGGATGTTGGCCACCACCGAGTAGCCGGGGCGATCCATCAACGCGGAGGGATCGATCTTGAGGATGTCACCGTGGACGATCTCGACGTGCGGGCTGCCCGCCAGCACTTCCCTCAGCACGGGGATGAGCGTTTGATCCAGTTCCACCGCCACCACGCGCTCTGCGGCGGCGGCCAGGTAGCGCGTCAGGCTGCCCAGGCCGGGACCTACCTCCAGAACGGCGCTCTGCGGATCAATCTCCGCAGCTTCGACGATGCGTCTGAGCGCCGCCGGATCGATGAGAAAATTCTGCCCAAGGCTCTTCTTAGGCGATAGTCCGTGCGCGTGCAGCAGCGCGGGGACGTTGAGCGGGGGAAGGTCTACGGTAAGGCCCATGGCACATTCGCGGGAACAGGAGTGAGGAAATACATGGTCATCCAGCCGAGCATCGGGGTGTAATCGTCCTCGCCCCAGCCCAAATCAATCCACGGCGTGCCGGGGATGCCGCCGCCTACATCAGCGATTACGCCCAAGCCGTAGCCCGGCACGTACACCTGCTGACCGCGCATCATCCGGTACCAGGTAAGTGTAACAGCGATAATACCCTTTTCAAGCCTTCTCCCCGAGGAGGTCGACCAACTGCATCGGCCATCGCCGGTGCCCAGGCGGCAGGGCGAGTATGACGTGGCATAGACGCGGATCTCGCGCCAGTACTCGATCGGTCCACCGGGCACATCCAGGGATTTGACCACCACCTTTGTGCCATAGCCAACCACCTGGTCGACAGGCTCGCGGGCCGTCCAGTCGGAATCGACTGCGCGGCTGATCTCCTGCCCGTCTTCGTAACGCACGCGTTCGCGCACCACTTTTATGCCATATTGGCCGGGCTGCGTCACGCGGGTCTGGTCCAGCTCGACCTCCGGGTCGGGTCCGGCGCTGTTGCCGAAGGGGAGGAACTCTTCGTTGAGCACGATCTCTTCGCGCACGCGCACCACGCGGATCTTGCCATCATCGGGTAGGGGCGCATCTTCCGGGGGCTCGGCATAATCAATGCCCTGCAAAGCGATCCCGGCTTCTGCCAATGCCTGGCCTACGGTATCGGCGGTAGAGCGCGCGGTGAGCACTTGCCCCTGCAAGGAAATTTCCAGCGGTCGGGCGGGCAGGTGCGCGATAACTGTACCGTGGAGGGCCGGTTCGCTCCCCACGTGTGAAAGGCGGTCACCGGGTGCTGGGCGAATACCTGCTTCCCACAGCACGTGTGCCGTGGTGGGGGCGTGGGTCTTCAGCACCTGTAGGCCCTCGGCGGTATCTACAGTTACCTCGGCGGGGTGGTCGATCTGTATCACCACCGGCACGCCGACGGGCAGCGGATGATCTGGATGGATAGGCAGACCGTTCCACTGCAGGCGCTCACCCGCTTCCAGGGTAATGCCTGCCGCATCAAGAAGCTCTGCGGGCGTGCGTTGTGGCCCCGCGATATCGAGCAGGGCACCATTCTCCCATACGGAAAGCTGCACCGCGCGTTCCAAGGTAATTTCGCCGCTGAGGGGGATGGGCTGATCGAGCGGGGGAGTCACTTGATCCGCGGGGTGAAGGCTTAGGCCAGCCGATTCGAGCGCCTGGCCGGCCGTCCATGCTGCGGCGCGGATCTGGGTGATGCTGCCCATATCATCGATGGTAATAGGCCGCAGCAAGCGCCATGCGGGCAGCGCCAGGATCAGCACCGCCACGCCCGCGGCCAGGAAAGCGATCGTTTTTCTCGACATACCACACGATTGTAACAGGTTTTTCCGGACGAGAAATCGGGCACGTAAAAGGGAGGTGCTTTACAGTTTATTGGTAGGTTGTGGCCGGGGAA
>JAEYTI010000283.1 GCA_023434145.1 Chloroflexota bacterium
GGTCTGCTCTGCATCGCCCATAATTTCGCAAAAATGGCGAGCGCCTGATCGCCATTTTTTTTCCTTTTTCAAAACCAACTTTTTTGAATCAAGGGGGCTGTCTGAATTTACTTTTCAGACAGCCCCATCTTTGCTAGAAAAGGGCTGTCTACGTGATCGTTTTTACACGCTTACACTAATGCCGGAAGTGCCTGTATCCCGTCACCACCATGGCGATATTGGCAGCGTCGGCGGCGGCGATCGATTCTTCGTCGCGCACGGACCCGCCCGGCTGGACGATGGCGGTGACGCCTGCCTTCGCGGCTGTCTCAACGGAGTCAGGGAAGGGGAAGAAGGCGTCGGAGGCCATCACCGCACCCTCTGCTCGCGCGCCAGCGCGCTCGATGGCGATCTTTACGCAGTCAACACGGTTGGGCTGCCCGCCGCCGATGCCGACGGTCGCTTCGCCCTGTGCCAGAACGATGGCATTGGATTTTACGTGCTGCGCGGCCTTCCAGGCAAAGCGCAGGGCTGCCCACTCGTTCTCGGAGGGTTCACGACGGGTGACTACTTTCCATTCTTGCGCGCCGGGCGGATCGCCAAAGTCTCGCTCCTGCCACAGGATACCTTGATTGACCGTGCGGACTTCGTAGGCAGGGGCCAACTTCGTGCCGGTCACGCGCACCAGGCGACAGTTCTTACGTTTGGCCAGCTTCTCCAGTGCTTCGGGGGTGAATTCAGGAGCAATGATGCACTCCACAAACAGGCTGCCCATTGCGTCCACGGTTTCGGCGTCAAAGGTCACGTTGGCGGCGATCACTCCACCAAAAGCGGAAACCGGGTCACTTGCCAGCGCTTGCGCAAAGGCGGCGGGCAGCCCGGCTGCGCTAGCGATGCCGCACGGCGAAAGGTGTTTGACGATGGCGGCGGTAGGCTTCTCAAAGGCCATCGCGGCGCGCCAGGCTGCGTCGAGATCGAGCAGATTGTTGTAAGACAGTTCCTTGCCTTGCAGCACTTCACCGCCAAATGGCCCACTCTGGCCATCCAGATGGAACAGGCGCGCCCGCTGATGTGGATTTTCACCGTAACGGAGGGGCGTGCTGGGGAAGATCGAGAGCCAGGCTGGGGCCTGCTCCACGCGCTCTTCCTGGGTCACCCTGTGAAAGTAGCTGGCGATTGCCATGTCATAGCGGGCTGTGTGCTGGTAGGCCTTCACTGCCAGCCGCTGCCGCGTGGCCGGGGATACCATGCCATGCGCTTCGACTTCGGACAGAATTAGCGAATAGTCGCTCGGCTCAGTGACGACCGCCACACGCTCGTGGTTCTTAGCCGCCGCTCGGATCAGCGCCACGCCACCGATATCGATATTCTCGATCGCCTCATCCAGCAAAACATCGGGCCGCGATACGGCTGCCTCGAATGGATACAGGTTGACGATGACGAGATCGATCAGGCGGGCATTCAGCCGGGTGAGATCTTCCTGATCACCGGCTGTCTGGCGCGCAAGGATCCCGGCGTGGACGGCGGGGTGCAGTGTCTTTACCCGACCGCCCAGCACCTCGGGGCTAGCGGTGTAATCGGCGATTTCTTCCACAGTGAGACCTGCCGCTCGCAGGGTTTGTGCTGTGCCGCCAGACGCTAGCAGTTGCCAGCCGCGGCCATGCAGCCCTTGTGCAAGATCAACCAGCCCGGTCTTATTGGAGACGGACAGCAGCGCGGTTGGCATATTTGCAACTCCTTTGGGTTAGCCGTGCCCGCCCAGGTAGGCTTCGATCACCTGAGGGTTTTCTAGCAGTTCGTTGGCGCTGCCTTCCAGGGTAATGCGCCCGGTTTCGAGCACATAGCCGCGGTCGGCGATTGAGAGGGCCATTTGCGCGTTCTGTTCCACCAGCAGGATGCTCGTCCCCTGGGCGTTGATCTCGCGGATGATCTCGAAGATCTGCTCGACCAGGATTGGGGAGAGGCCCATGGAGGGCTCGTCCAGCAGTAGCAGGGTGGGGCGAGTCATCAACGCGCGGCCAATTGCCAGCATCTGCTGCTCGCCGCCGGAGAGGGTGCCGCCAAACTGCTTCTTGCGCTCGCGCAGGCGTGGGAAGCGTTTCATCACGGCTTCCATATCTTCCTGAATTTTGTTCTTATCCTGGTAGATATACGCGCCCATTTCGAGGTTTTCTTGTACCGACAGCTTGGGGAAAATGCGGCGGCCTTCTGGGACCTGCACCACACCGTGCCGGACAATCTCTTGCGGCGGGATGCGCGTTAGCTCTTCTCCCTGGAAGAGCACATTGCCTTCGCGTGGCCGCAGCAGGCCCGAGATGGTGTTGAGCGTGGTTGATTTGCCCGCGCCGTTTCCGCCGATCAGGGCAACGATTTCGCCCTTTTCCAGGTGGAAGCTGATGCCCTTCAGCGCATGGATCGCGCCGTAATATACTTGGATGTTTTCGACTTGAAGCATCATAGAGGTTGGGTTCCATGAGAGCCACCCCAGATGGCATCGCCATCTGGGGTGGGAATAGACTGCTTAGACTCGGGTTGCCTTCTGGCTGCGGAAACGCTCGGAAAGCTTTGCGGCACCTGGGCCCAGGTAGGCTTCAATGACACGCGGGTTGGCCTGGATCTCTTTTGGCGTGCCTTCGGCGATCTTTTCGCCATAATCGAGCACGGTGATTTGCTCACAGATGCCCATCACCACGCGCATATCGTGCTCGATCAGCAGGATGGTGATGCCCAACTGGTCGCGCAGGCGCTTGATGAAGTGGGTCATATCGTCCGTTTCCTGAGGATTCATCCCGGCGGTTGGCTCGTCGAGCAGCAGCAGCTTGGGCTTGTTTGCCAGGGCGCGGGCGATCTCCAGGCGGCGCTGGGCGCCATAAGGCAGATTGCGCGCCAGGTGGTCGCCCAGGCCTGCGAGGTTGACAAAATCGAGCAGGCGTTTTGCTTCTTCCAGCGAGCCGCGCTCTTCGTGCTTAAAGCGCGGGTGGCGCAGCACGGCGTCGATCCAACCGTTTTTCAGGTGCGGATATTGTCCAATCAGAATGTTCTCAAGGGCGGTCATATTGGCGAACAGGCGGATGTTCTGATACGTGCGAGAAATGCCCAGGTGCGCCACTTCATTGGTTGCACTCCCTTGAATGGGAACGCCCTGAAACAGCACCTGACCCCTCTCCGGACGGTAAAAGCCGGAGATGCAGTTGAACAGGGTTGTTTTCCCTGCGCCGTTGGGGCCAATGATGCTGGCGATCGTTTGCTCAGGTACGCTCAGATCAACGTGGTTTACGGCAGTAAGGCCGCCGAATATCTTGGTCACCCCGCGGGTTTCGAGTGTGTGCGTCGTCTGTGCCATGTTACACCCCCTCTGCTTTCTGAACGCCTTCTACCGCGGGGTCTGCTTCCTCTGGCAGCGGTACGTCTTTTGGCCTCGGCTCCTCGGTATTTTCCAGCTTAGGGCGTACGGCGGGCCATAGGCCTTCAGGCCGCAGGATCATCATCATGACCAGCAGCCCGCCAAAGACCATCAGGCGGTAGCTTTCCAGCTCGCGCAGCATTTCGGGCAGGCCCTTGAGCGCGAACGCGCCCAAAATGATGCCGGGGATGCTGCCCATGCCTCCAACGATCACCAGCGCCAGAACGTTGATGGAAACCATCAGCGCGTGGTCTTCGGGACCGGTGAACTGGTTGCGCGAGGCAAACAGCACGCCGCCCAGGCCTGCAAACGCAGCGCCAATTGCCAGCGATAGCAGTTTGGATTGGAAAGTATTGATACCGGTGGCGCGAGCGGCGATCTCATCCTCACGGATGGCGACCCAGGCACGCCCGGCACGGGAATTCTGCAGGCGGTTGGTGACGAAGATCACCAGTACGACTGCGAGTAAAATCAGATAGAGGAAACCTGTGTCTGTCGATAGGTTTAGGCCGAATAGAGAAGGCCCACCGATATCGCGCACCCCGCGTGGACCTGCAGTGAAGGGGGTGAGCAAATCTGAGCGCAGCAAGATGCGGATGATCTCGCCGAAACCGAGTGTCACAATGGCGAGGTAGTCACCGCGCAGGCGTAGAATGGGCAGGCCGAGCAGAACTCCGGTAAGCCCGGCCAGGATCACGCCGACAACCAGCACAATCCAGAAGTTCCATTGCAGCGCGTGCGGCGCTGGGGCAGTCAGCAGGGCAACGGCATATGCGCCGATGGCGAAGAAGGCCACATAGCCCAACACCAACTGCCCGGCAAGCCCGGTGATGATATTCAGGCCCAGGCCGAGGATGACGTAGATGCCCACCGTGCCGATGATGTAATTCCAGTACGAGCCCCAGGTGCGCGGCAGGAAGAACATGAGCACTGCCACGATAGCGTAAACGATGAAGATGGCATAGGGCAGCCGGCGGAAACGCGCCACCGGGCCGGATTCGTTCACTGCTGTGTAAGACGAACGGATGCGCCCGGTCAGCCTCTTTACTGGCCTGGTACGGCGGGTGAAGCGCGCAAGGAGCGCCCCCAGCACACCGGTGATGGTAAACAGTACGACGTGTAGAATCGCGCCGACCAGCGGGGCCTGGTTGAAAAGGAACAGCCGCATCGATGGAGGGGTGACCATACTGAGATAGCCACGCGGATCAATGCCCTCTGCCAGCAGGCCGCCAAAGATGAGCGCTAGAACGGCATTGATGATACCGGTGAGAATACCGGCGGTGAGCCCGGCGGTGATGGTATCGCGCAGTGGTTCTTCTTGCAGCGGAAGCGGGCGTGATGCCCATGCCCCGTTCCACAGCCCGAGCAGGCCCAGGAAGATCACCAGAAAGCCAATGCCGGGCATAGAAACGCCCGGGTTGTTGCCAAACATCTTGGCGATTAGCGCGGAGCCGGTAACGGTAAAGCCGATAAGCGCCAGGAAAACGACGATGACGCCAAAGGTCGCCCCGGCACTGATGCCATTACGGATCGCTCGGTTAGCCATCAGATCTTCTCCTCAGAAAGCGCTTCGCCAAGGATGCCGGACGGGCGGAAGATCAGCACCAGCACCAGGATCGAGAAGGCGATTACGTCCTTGAGCTGGAAGTCGATGCCCAATGCAGCCGGGCCGATCGATTCCAGCAGGCCCAGGAACAGCCCGCCGACCATGGCGCCAGGAATGTTGCCGATGCCGCCGAGTACAGCCGCGGTAAAGGCCTTGATGCCCGGAATGAATCCAATGAAGTAGTAGACGATGCCCTGGTGGATCCCCCACATGACGCCAGAAGCGCCCGCCAGGATGCCGCTGATGATAAACGTGCGGCTGATCACCGCATCTACATCGATGCCCATGAGGGCGGCGGTCTTTTTATCTTGTGCAACGGCGCGCATGGCCCGCCCAAGCTTGGTCTTTTGCACCAGCATGTACAGGGCGATCATCAGCAGCACAGAGAGCACAAACGAGAACACGCCTGTGTAGGTGATGATGACGGTGCTGTCACCAACGGGGATGTTCCACCCGACACCGCGTTCTAGCACGAAGGGATTGGTGTAGTTGCGACGCTGAGGGCCAAACAGGAGCTGCGCAGCGTTCTGCAAGAAAATGGATGCACCAATTGCGCTAATGAGCGGGACGAGGCGGGGGGCACTGCGCAGCGGACGGTAGGCGATCTTTTCCAAAAAATATGCCGAAGCAGATGCCACGATCATGCCCACCAAAAATGCCAGCAAAACAGAAACTGCCGGGTACGCGTTGAGAAAACTCATATTCGGGTCGGCAGCAGTTGCGACGGTGATGGCGTTTAATGCCTCAAAAACAAAGTATCCGCCAAATGCGCCGATCATCATCACCTCGCCGTGGGCAAAGTTGATCATAAACAAGATGCCGTAGACCAGCGTATAGCCAATGGCAATCAGCGCATATACGCCGCCCAAGATTAGGCCGGTGATCGCGAAACGCAGCCACGTATCGGGGCCATATGCCGCTTTAACAATCACAACCTCGTAGAGCCGCCATAAAATTACCGCAAGAATGACGGCGCCTATTGCCCAGCGAACCGCGCGGGCGACGTTCGCGGATTGCTGAAAGGGAATCGATAATCGGTTAGCACTCATGATGTTGGGATTTCCCTCAGTTTTGCGCTTGTATTGGGGACTCACAAGAAGGTAGAGCCACCCATTTCATTAATGTAGAAGTGGAGGAAAGGGCCTGGCCTTTCCTCCACATTTGCCCATCAGGTCAGCGGAAAGCCCCGAAGGCTTACTTCTCCGCGACGACCCATGCGCCGTCTTTCACGATGTAGAAGGTGGGGCCGGTGGAGTTACACTCACCGGTCGCATCACAGGTGAGTGTTCCGGTAAGGCCATCAAAGTCCTTCATACCACGGACCGCGTCTCTCAAGGCGGTGCGAGGAACGTACAGGCTGCCATCCGTGCCTGTGAAGGCTACAGACTTGATTGCTGAAACCAGCGCAGCGGCTGAGTCGTAGGCGTTCCAGGTGTACGGCGAGAGGGAGCCGGATTCGGCGCCGAACTCGGTCTTGTAAGCATCATCGAACTTGGTGCGCTCGGGGGAGGCGGGCGGGATGAGGGCAACGGAATAGGCGCCTTCACCATTCGCGCCGGTGCGGGTGATGAAGTCCGCGCCGTAGGTGCCGTCACAACCGAAGAAGACGACGTCTGCCAGGCCCGACTGGCCCATCTGGTTCACGAGCACAACTGCTTCCTGAACGTAGCCGCCATAGTACACGGCCTCAGGACCCGAAGCCGCAATCGCGGAGAGCGGGGCAGTGTAGTCGGTTTCGCCGGGGGTGATCGCTTCAGTAGCCACGACTTCGCCACCCAGTTCCTTGAAGCTGTTGGCAACCACTTCCGCCAGCCCCTGGCCGTACGCCTGACCGTCGTGCATCACGGCGATTTTGGTGAAGCCGAGCGTGTTTTTGAGATATTCAGCGGCGAACTTACCCTGCGCAGCATCGGTGAAGGCTACGCGGTTGAAGACCAAGGAGCCTTTCTGGGTCAGGGGAGGGTTCGTGGCCGAAGGCGACATCATGGGGATGCCAACTTTTTCGTAGATGGGCATCGCGGCTTCGGTGGCGCCGGAGAAAATGTGGCCTGCAATCGCAACAACTGTGGGGTCTGAGACCAGCTTGTTGGCCACTGCCGCGCCACCCTCAGGGGTACCGCCATCGTCTTCAACAACCAGCTCGAATTTGAAGCCTTCGATTTCTCCGCCATCAACCAGGGCGATCATTGCACCCTGGGAGATATCTACACCGAACTGGGCGTTATCACCGGTCATGGGGGCGCCCATGCCGATCTTGATCGTGCCGCCGGAAGGGATTTTTGCACAGCCGAGCGGATCGGCGGCGCAGGGATCATCACCGGCAGGGGCCGCGGGCGTCGCGGCGGGCTGGCAGCTTGCGAGCAGTACAGCCAGCATAAGCAATACACTAACGAAAATCGAACGCGCTTTCATCTTCTATCTCCTATGGCGTAATAGAGGAATGGGATACCGTCTCGTAGACATTCTGTGACGCACAAGCAGTGTGTATCGGTGTGTAGTCCGGTGCCCGTTCATCATACATTGGGGCGTTTTTTAACCGGCGTTACCCTCCTTTCTTTGATTGTCGATCAAGCATTTTTGGGCTTACGGAGAACCTTGCGTTGAAAAGGTGATTTTTACCAGGCCTCACCCAAAGGTGAGATCACCGCTGCGCATCAAGCATAGAACCGCCTTCTATTGCTTTGGGAATGCCCGCGAGCTATGGTGGGTGCTGGTAAAGTTCCCTTCGTACCAAGGAATATTGCGCCGATCATAAATACTCTTGATAGATTTGTCAATAGGTGACAATAAATCTTTCCTAATCGGCAAAATCCAAGGGGGAAACTGTCAAATTTTTCTCACACGAGGAAATGGAGAATAGCTCGCCAGGCTAAAGAAGCAGGCTGGCGATTTGGGGCATGACTGTGGCTACATCCGCCTGCAGCACAACAGAAGCCATGCGGTCCAGAGGGGTAGGGGAGAGGTTGTTAATGATAAGTGGGGCACCCTGCTCCAAGGCTAGCTGCGGAAGCGAGGCGGCAGGCCATACTTCTAGCGAAGAGCCGATTACCAGCATTACGTCTGCTTTGCGGCAGTGGCGCTCTGCTGCTTCCCACACGTCTGGCGGCAGCATTTCACCGAACAGGACAATATCTGGCTTCATTACCCCTTTGCAGTGCGTGCAGCGGGGCAGGCCTGAATCCTCCAGGATTTGCTGGACATATAGCTCTGCGGAGTGCGTTTTGTGGCACTGCGGGCAGGTGATGGTACGTACCGAACCGTGCACCTCGTATACGTTCTTTGACCCCGCACGTGCGTGCAAATCGTCGATGTTTTGGGTGACCACCGCCTGGATAATGCCGGCTTCTTCAAGCTGGGCCAGGGCTTTATGCGCCGGATTGGGGCCGGCCTGGTGGCTGATGCGCATCAGCGGGCGGAGCCAATCGTAAAAACGCTCGGGTTTGGTCTGGAAGACACGCAGCGAAGCAACCTCCATTGGATTGCTCGTTTCCCACAAGCCGGTACTTTTTGAGCGAAAGTCGGGAATGCCGGAAGGCGTGGAAATGCCCGCGCCGGTGAAGGCAACCGCGTGCTTTGCACTGCGCAGCAGTTCCGCGGCTTTTCGGACATTTTCCTCCAGGCTGCTCATACCGCCACTCGCTGCATCAGCCGCTCGGCCATGTGCGCGTATTGCTGGCTCAACACGCTGCCAATCTGCACCTGGATCATGGGAATGCTGCGGCTGGCTGCCTGAAACGCGATTTCGGGAGCAGGCGGGATCACCTGCGCGATGGGCACCCCCAGCACTTCCTGCATCTGGATCATAGAAAGCTGCATATCGGCGCGTACTCGGTTAATGCTAACCACCGAGAGCATCTTTGAGCGGCCAAATCCCTTCGCGCTCAGGTCATCGATCAGCAAGCGGGTGCGGTGCACGCTGGCAGGGAATGGCTCGGTGAGCACGACCATCTCATTGCAGTGGTTAAGCAGCATGTCGATACCGGGATTGTAGCAAGTGCCGATATCGAGCAGCACCAGGCGCGCCAAAAGCGGCAGATGGTCTACAATGGCTTCCATCTGCTCGGTGGCGCGCATCAGCTCGGTATCTTTGCAGCGGGCCGGAGCCATCAGCAGGCGCACGCCATAAGGCATGCGTGCCAGCTCGTTCTCCACCGTTATCGCAGAGATATCCGCTGCGCGCATGCGCAGCAAGTTGCTGATGCCTTCCGTCATGTTGTTGCTCAACTCGATTCCCCAGGTTCCCTGGCCGGGGCGCATTTCCGCGGCAATTACCTCGGCCTTGGTTTTTTGATGGAAGGCAATGGCCAGGTTGAGCGCCAGGGTAGAAACGCCTACGCCACCCTTGGCTGCAATCAGGCCTACTGTGTAGCCGCGCTCGCGCGCGGTGTTTCCACGGGTTTTGTTGCGCGAAAGCAACGCGCGCAGGTGAGCCGTCAACTCGGCGGGGTGGATCGGCTTGGTCAGGTAGTCGTCCGCGCCCGATTCATAGCCGGATACTTTGTCTTCCACCTGACTTTTGGCTGTGAACATTAGGATGGGGATGTTGCTGGTTTCGGCATCTTTACGCAGGCTGCGAGAAACCTCGTAGCCGTCCATATCGGGCATCATAATATCCAGCACAATCACATCGGGGTGCTCGGTACGGGCCATGTGGATCGCTTGCGAGCCGGTGTTTGCTGCCAGGATTTTATATCCCTGCCGCTCCAACATCAGGCCCACCAGACGCAAGGTCTGCACATCGTCGTCCACAATCAGCACTTTGTCTGCCATAATGCAACCCCTTTGTCGTGAGCCCTACAACATGAAAGCCTGTGGCTTTCTCTCCCATCCTGCCCTCATTGAATATGTTCAACACTCTCTATGAAATTGTACATCAAATTTATGATCAAGTTTTTTTAAGGCAGAGAGCACATTCGTCCGTTCGCCAGAGCTATATTATTTGAACATAGTTGGGTTATTACTCTCCTTCATCCAGATATTTTTGAATAAAAATCTTAGGTTTATTACTCTTAAAAAACACTCCGTGCAAATACTTTTCCCTATTTTCGTTCTTAGATCTTTCATCTGAAACTGCTCTTTTAATTAATTCTACGGCTTTATCATACATACCAATTAATTCAGAATAATTATCTTGAGTTTTTGCTAATTTCTGCCGATCTGCGAGTTGAGAAATAGCGTAAAGAATGTAATGAGTAGAAAATAAAATAAATGCCTCTTCATCATATATTTTTGGATCGGACATAATTCTACTTTTCTTTTTCATCTTTTTACTCTCTATTTCATTAAATAGCTTCATAACAATAAGAACTGAGTCGGCTGTAACATTATCAGAAAAAACTTCTTCATACTTTTCAGCAAAAATAATTTTCTTGTGGTTTTTTGCCTCAGCTGGCAATTTACTGAAAAACGCTAGCAATGCTTGGCCTGCTTTTTCAGCATCAATGCGTTTGGCTTTAGGTCTTCCTGAATATTGCCCTTTCTTACGCTCATAGTAATAACCCAATGTTAATAGTTCTTTCTCTAATTTTTTCTGTGTAAAGTCATTAGAACGAATATCTCTACTTTGAACTGGGTTTTGACTATTGGTATATTCAGCGATGCTAACCGATAATTCTTCCTTTGTTGTTTCATAAATTCGACACAGTATGTCAATATGTTCAAAGTTCTCCTGGTTTTCATTGAAAGCGTCAAATAAAGCATAGTAGCGTAGAATATTTTCTGTAAATTCCAGCACCTTAAAAAGTGTAGGTCAGATTATCCTTAAGGTTACCACACCACAAAGGAGACACCATGACCTACAACCATAATTCTACTCTACCTGAGGA
>JAEYTI010000207.1 GCA_023434145.1 Chloroflexota bacterium
AAGTAACTTTCCCCTACAACCACGGCAAAACCCAGAGACCCATTATGATGATAGACACGGACGCTGTTGGAATAAAGCGTAGTAGCAAGATCGAATAGATGACAGAGATCTCAAGAGAAATGGAATGGTTTCAGTGAGAAATATTATTACCTTCCAGAATTTCTTTCTAGTCCTTGGTGTGCTTGCTGCTCTCATCCTGTTGGTTATCGCGATTTGGATGGTCATCGCTGGTCCACAAACAGTCCTCCGTATTCTACGCTTCGGTGACACAAAGATCGATGATTTTCTTCATGAACCGAATCGTGAGATGGCCGCCGGCTCCGTCTTGTACACCTTTGCGCCCATCTCATCTCAAGACCGTCTGGACTTGACTGTACCGGTCCCTTCTGGGTCTACCTCTAATCTGGATGCTCTGCTGCAGGACAATGACACCATAGCCTTTCTGGTGCTAAAGGGTGATCAACTGGTGATTGAGCGCTATTACCAGGGCCACACTTCCAAAACCCATTCGCAGTCTTTCTCCATGGCAAAGTCATTCACTTCCTTACTGGTTGGTTTGGCTATTGAGGATGGTTACTTTACGTCTGTTGATCAGCCCATTACTGACTTTATCCCCGAACTGACTCGCCAGGGTTTCGATACGGTCACCCTCCGCCACCTGCTGACGATGACATCTGGCAGCACTTATCTGGAAAATGATAACCCATTCGGTATCCATGTCATCCTTAATTACACACCGCATTTAGAGCAGCGCATCCTAACCTTTCGTATGGCGGATGAACCTGGGACCGTCTGGCGCTACAAGTCAGGTGATAATGCCCTCTTGGGGCTCGCTTTATCGCGTGTTCTGGCCCCAAAAACCATCACCGAGTATATGCAGGAACGGGTCTGGATCCCATTAGGTATGGAATCTGCCGGGATTTGGAGCCTGGATCACGCTGGGGATGGCCTGGAAAAGACATGGTGCTGCCTGTCGGCAACTCCGCCCGACCTTCTCAAGATCGGCCGCCTGTATCTACAGAATGGGGTTTGGGAGGGCCGGCAGGTCCTTCCGGCAGAGTGGGTGCAGGAATCTACGCAGCTTGGTGCCATACCCGATTCCATGTGGGATGATAATTTCCGCCGCATTGGTATATGGAACTACGGATACCAGTGGTGGCTTGTTTCGAAGGAAGATGGCAGCTATCTGGCCAATGGTAAGGACGGCCAGTACCTCTATATAAACCCGGCCAAAGACACGGTTATCCTACGTCTAGGCTGGAGTACCGGTAAACTACCCCTTAGTCAGTGGGTTATCTTATTTCAACATCTGGCTGAGGAGAAATAACCGTCTCTTTTATCCCAAATTCACAGTAGAATTGGTTTGAAAATCGACTTGTGGTTGGTGTTTCTGCGAAGTAGTCGCAGAAACACCAACCACAAGTCGATTTTCGGATAGGTTCTTATTCGCATTGGCCGGCAGGCGTAAACAAGCGCTACATCTCCCGCCTTGGCGGGCTCTTCTTTAGTTGCGCTTTCAACTCTCGCGCCGCTTCCTTCAGATCAACCGCATTTACGGGAAAGGTCAGCGAGAGATCGGGGCGGGTGGTGGGGTTCTGCTCGGCCCAGGGGGGATACACCAGCGGGCCAAAGTGAACAGTAAGCCCCGGGCCGTGTTCTGTCGTCACGCGGCGGAAGAGCAGCGCCGGCTCCATAAAGCTCAGCGCGGGGATGGCGCGGCCTTCCGCAAGCTCCTCCAGCCATTCGGCCAGCCGCTCGGCCTCTTCTGCCAGCAGGCAGGGGTCCACGGCGCTCCACGCGCCCTGCGGGCCTGCCGCATCTACGCGCACGCGCAGCCAGTTGGCGTCGTAGGGCTCGCCTTCAGCATCCGGGTATTGGTAGCCGAGCAGAGAGAGTTGGAAGAACGCGCCTTCTGCTTTTAGCCGCACGCTAATCCTCCCGCTTGCGGATCAGGCCCATCTGCATGGCCTTGCCGACCGCCTCGGCGCGGTTGGAGACTTCCAGCTTTTCGAAGATGTGGCGGACGTGTGTCTTGACGGTATTCTCAGAGATGAACAGCCGCCCGGCCATCTGCTGCGTGGTGAGGCCGTCGACCATGCAGCCTAGCACCTCCAACTCGCGGTCTGAGAGCAGCGGCGAGGGCGCTTCGGCGCCAAAGCGCGAGAGCGCGCGCAGCACCGGTCCGGTGACCTCGGGCGAGAGCGCGCCCTGGCCCTCTGCCACGCGCAAGATCGACTTGCGCAGATCTTCTGGCTCGGTGTTCTTGAGCAGGTAGCCATCGGCCCCCGCGCGGATCGCATCCATCAGGTCGCTATCGTTCTGCGAAATGGTCAGCATCATCACGCGCACGGGCAAGCGGCGCTCGCGCAGGGCGCGCAGGGTGGCAATGCCATCCATGCGCGGCATGTTGAGATCCAGCAGCACCACGTCGGGCATTGTCGATTCGATCACCGGGATGGCCTGCTCGCCGTCACCTGCTTGCCCAACCACCTCGAACCCATTCATCTCTTCCAGCAACCCTACCAGCCCGCGCCGGAACAGGGCATGGTCATCCACAACCACCAGTCGCATTGTATTCGTCATTGTATTGTCTCCTCTTCCAGCGGCAGCGGCAGCGAGAGCAGCACCTTGGTACCCTGGTGCGCCTGGCTGATGATCTGGAAATCCGCGCCGATCATCTCTGCCCGTTCGCGCATGCCGCGCAAGCCGTGGCGAGAAACTTCGGGAACGTCTTCGGCATCAAACCCCTGCCCGTCGTCGCCCACCTCGAGCAGCAGCATTTCTTGCCATTCGCGCAGCTTCAGCCACGCATGATCGGCGCGCGCGTGCTTGCGGATGTTGGAAAGCGCTTCCTGCACGATGCGGATTAGATGCGCCTGTACTTCGGGAGAAATCTTGCGGGTTAGCGGCTGCACCATTCGCTCCACGCTCAGGCCGCTGGCGGTTTCAAACTCGCTCAGCGCCCGATCAATCCAGCGCTCCACGCCCTCTTGCGGAGTAACGCGAAGATTGTCGATCGCCTGGCGTGTGTCGAGGTAGGCTTCGGCCAAGGCATGGTAGTTGTCTTTGAGCACTTGTGACAGCCGGGCCATATCGCCTTGCGCCAGGTACGACTGCATCTGCGCCGATTGGAGTTTGAGGTAAGCAAGGGTCTGCGCCAGCCCATCGTGGATCTCGCGGGCCAGCCGGGTGCGCTCCTGGATGACGACCTTGTACTCCAGCGAGCGGATCATGCGCTCGTTTTCCGACAGCAGCGCGGCCTGGGCTGCAACCGTCTGCAAGATGGCTTGCTGTCGCGTGTGGAAGGTCTGCGGATGCGTGGAGGCGGCCAGCATCATGCCAATGATTGGTTGGCTGCCATTCTGCGGATCGTACTCGGGCAGGGTCAGCGGTAGGGCGGTCCACACCGGCAGGGTTTCCGGATCAGAGGATGCAGATTCACCGGCGGCCACGCGGGCAAAAATGGCATCGATCTCCGCGGGAGCGAGCCCGCAAGGATCGCCGCGCTGGATGGTGAGGTTCGACAGCCGCTCATCCGAAGAGGCGCGCAAGCGCACCATCACGCAGCTTGCTTCCAGTGCGCTTTGCAAGCCATCGAGCAGGCTGCTGAGAGAGGCGGTGAGATCGTTTTCCGGCGCATGGAGCATTTGAAGCTGGCGAAGCGTGCTCATCTCCTGCGAGCGGATACGGAAGGTCTCGTAGGCAATGGCGACTTCGCTCAAAAGGCTGTCGAGGAAGGTTCGCATGGATGGGTCAAGCGGGCGGCCAAACGGCAGGTAGAGGTGCAGGACGCCAATTTTCCGCGGATGCCCCGCCGGTTCTTGCGATCCGGACAGCGGCAGGCAGTAGACTGTCAACGCATCGCCCACTTGCTCGGGGTGCAGCGGGCAGCCGCCAGGCGTCGATTCCAGCACTGAGCAGTCGGAACAGCGATCTCGCAGCATGCCGTTCGCAAGGTGCGCCGACCACGCCCGCAGCACCGGCTCGGGCATTTGCCCGTAGGTGAAGGCGGGGAGGGGCTGATCCCATTCATCCACCGGCACAAAGGAGCAGCCAAGCGCGCCCACCAGCCCGGTGATAGCCGAAAGGGCGGTATCCATCAGCGCGTGCTCGTCCTGTGCCTCTACCAAACCACGGTTGAGGCGCAGCAGGGTCTCGCTGCGGCGTGCTTCCTCCGCGCGGCGGCGGTCGGCTTGCAGCAAACGCTCCTGCACTCCGGCGAGATCGCGGTCGGCGGCTTCACGCTCGGCCTGTGCCTTTTCCAGCGCAATCGCGGCGGTTTTGCTGCGCACGCGGAACCAGGCAGCAGCAGCCCATCCGGTCACGGCCAGCAGCGCAACGGCGGCGATCAACCAGCCGAACGCCAGCCCCAACAGCACATCGGCGGCGAGCAAAATCACCGCCGGGAGCAAGAGCCAATATCTTTGTCCCCCAAAAACACGACCAAGGCTGTCCAACATAGGTTTATTTTAGCCTATGTTGAGGTGTAAAGAAAGGAAAAATAGGATGATGGAATCAAGGGAAACGCCTCACCCCGGCCCTCTCCATTTCGCAAAACCGGCGAAATGGAGAGGGTGCCTTTTGGGAAATATGGATTTGTTCCTCGTATGCATTCATTTGGCAAGTCAGGGGGGACTTGCTAACCCATACTCGAGCGGAACAAGGCACCCTCTCTATTTTTCGAAGAAAAATGGAGAGGGCCGGGGTGAGGCGTTCTTCTCTTACACCGCTTCCTTCTCAACCTCCACAGCCTTCCTTTTGCCCAGCAGTTCCAGGCCAAACAGCACGGTGCCGATGATGCTGACCGCGCCGCCAAAGATCAGCGCGGGGCCAAAGCCGACCTGAGTCGCGAGCCAGGTGCCGAACAATGGCGCGGCGATGGACGACATGTATTGAAAGCTCTGGGCAGCGGCAACAAATGTGGCACTGTATTCCACCGGCACGCGCTTCATCAGTTCGTCGAACAGCACCAGGTTTAGGCCCGCGCCAAAGATGCCTGCCATGGCCGCATAGAACGGCAGCAGCCACACGGCCCCCGTCACGCCGGTGAGGATGGGGTAAAGAGCGACACCAAAGGTGGTGATGATGAGCACCTTCAGCGAGCCGATTCGCCGGAGCTGCCCGGTCCAATAGAAGTATCCGATGATGACAATGGCGTTCTGCGCGGTGTTGATTGCCGCAATCCACGAGTCGGAGGCCTCGAGCACGCGCACAAAGTAGAGGGGGAACAGCGGCAGCACCAGCGACGTGCCGGTGAGGAATACAAAGCGTTTGAGCACGAACGAGACAAACGGTTTTTCTTTTAAGATGAGATGCAGATATTCGGACGCGCGCTCTTTCAGCTTGCCGCCCTGGAATGCATCCACCTTGGTGTTCTGCGGCAGCTTGAGCTGGCTGGAGAACCAGTAGCTGATCAGGCCGCCTACCGAGAGGGCGATGAACATAATCTGGTAGTTCACCGGGAAAGGCAGCCGGTCGAGGAACTGGCCGACCAGCAGCGCGGTGATCGAGTTGGTGAAGCCCAGGATCGACCAGCGGTGCGCCATCAGCTCGTAGCGCCCGGCAGGCCCGGCAATGTTGCTCATCACCACCGAGAAGGTGATGGATAGAATAGTCTGCGGGACGGTCGCCAGCGCCCAAATGCCGAGGATGCCCATCACGCTGGCCGTTTCAGGTAAGAAGAAGGTGATAATGCCGGTGAGCGCGTATCCCGAGAGCACCGTAAGGCGGGCCAGGCTGAACCAGGGCACGATATTTTTGCGGCCCTGCAAGAACTGCCCCAACGGGATCGACAGCAGCAGCCCGGTGATGGCCGGCATGGTGGTCAGCATACCTACCTGCACGGGCGTGGCGCCCAGGCGGGTGAGGAAGACCGGCAAGAAAGGGTTGGCGGCGCTAGCCAACCCGACCCCAACGGCGTCGATCTGGACGTTTAGGAAGTTACGCGGGTTCATCTCCGGCGCGGAGGTCGGCACGGTGAACCAGCGGATGAGCCTTTTATAGATGTGGGTAAGCGCAGCAAAAGGATTCATTGCCGCTATTGTAACCGCAATTAGGGCAACCGTCCCAATTACAATTCGATATCAAATTCACCCAATCGAATGGGTTCGAAGTCGGCTAGCTCGATATCGAAGCGCTGTCGCCAGCGAGCCAGCTCGGCGGCAAAGGTCATCCAGCGCCGCTCCGCCGCGGAACCGCCCGACGCCTTGGCCTGCTCTTGCACGGCGGCTGCTATGCCGGGCTTTTGCGGGTCTGCTGCCAACCGGATCGCGAGGATGGTGCTGAGATCCCAGGCGTAGATCGAGCCTTCTCCGGCTGGGGCGCTGTACAGCCGTTCGCCTCCGGGAGCGAGGGCCAGCCCGCTGACCGGGTGGGTGTGGCCGGTCATGCGCTCCAGCACCTGCCCGGTGGAAAGGCTCCACAGCGAAATGGCCCCATCCGAGTGCCCGCCGATGAGAATCTGGTCATTGGGGTGCAGGCACAGGGCGGTGAGCGGCGCTCCTGTGTTGGGGAAGCTTCGCAGCAGGCCGCCGCTGATGAAATTCCACAGGCGGATTGTGCCGTCGCTGCCGTTCTCCCGCGTCACACTGGCGACCAGATCGGAAGTGGGGCTGGCGGCCAGGTGCGTTACCGTGCCGGTGCGATCTGATACCGGAACAAGTAACTGCCGGGCGGCTGTGAAGTCGGGCAGCGCCCAGGCGCGGACGATGCCATCTCCGCCGCCGGTGAGCAAATGCGTTCCGCCGCTGCCGAGCGCCATCGTGAAGATTTCTCCGCCGCTTCCAATGGCACTGCCCCCATGCTGAATCTGCCGCAGCATGGGGCCGGCAGGGAAGCGCCATGCCCGGGCAGAGCCGTCGAACCCGGCACTGTACAGCATGCGCGAATCGGGCGACACTGCCAGGGCACGAATCATACCCTGGTGGCCCTCCAGCGTCTTGAGCATCTGCCCGCCTTTGAGCCGGAAGACGCGGATGCGGTGATCGCCTGACGCCGCGGCGAGGTGCTCGCCGGAAGGGTCAAAGGCCAATGCGCGGGTGACCGGAACCGGGGCGCTGATGGGCGTGCGCGCGATAGCATCGTTCGTCGGTGACGCCACCAAATCCCAGATGAAGATGCGCTGGTCGGTGGAACCGGCGGCAATGCGCTGCCCGCCCGCTTGCAGCGCCAGGCACGTGACCTCGCCGGGCGGGTGGATGGCACTGCGCGGGCGGAGGGCCAGCGGGCTGGCGCTGCTTTCCTGCGCCAGCCGGTGAAGTATAGTAAAGGCTTCGCGTTCTTCAGCGCCTTCTGGCTGCCAATTGCATTGCGCCAGCCGGGTAAGAATAGCAGCGCTCCACACTGGCGAGGCGACCTGCGCGAGCTGCCACAGCGCCGCGTGGTTCTGCGCTTCATTCAGCCGGTCGATCGCCATCTGCCAGTCGGCATCGGTCAGGTCGCTTAACCAGCGAATGGGAGCGGTGCTGGCAGCGGCGGCCTCCGATTCTCGCAGCCATTCGGTCTGCCCGGTGTGGCGGCTGTGCTCCAGCAGCCGGCGGCGCAGGGTGCGGTCGGCATTCTCGTAGGCGGCGCTGAGCAGCCGGCGATCGAAGTCCAACGCGTTGTAACGATCCCACTCCCCGGCCAGGAACAGGTACAGCGCCCGCTCCTCGGAATCCTCGGGCAAATAGCCCGCTGAGTCGATCCGCTGGCGCGCGCGTTCCTCTTCGCGGCGCAGGTAGAGGGCAAACAGGGCTTCTCGCGCCCACGCCTGCTCGTTCCGAGCGCGCTCATCCAGCAGATCCAGCGACAGGGCGCGCTCCGCGTCGGTAAAGGAGGGATAGCGGTCGACCAGGTCATCCAGCAGGCGGTCGTCTGCCGATTCAACTGCCGAGACGATCCGCGCCCAGTTCTGCATTCCAACGGCGGGGGCAGTTGCGAGCAGCCTTTTGCGCAGCGCGGGTGAGGCTTCATTGAAATAGCTTTCCGAAAGCAGCGATAATGCACTTTTGGGGAAGGTCTGCGCATTTTCTATCGCGGTGAACCAATCGAACAGCGGGCGCAGCAGCGGGCAGCCGGGATGCAAGCCTCGCGCGGCGATCACTTGCCGGGCGGCGGGCAGATCGTCTTCCACGGCCAGCCGGAAGAGGGCATCCAGCGCGGGGATGCGGCCCTCCACGCTTAAGCGGACGAGCGCCTGATAGGCTTGCGCGCGGACGGCTTCGGGTAAGCTCCCGCCATGTGGCCGGGAAGCCTCGCGCAGTAGTTCGGCTGCCGCTGCTGCCTGATCCGCGGCCTCGTCGATCCATTCCTCTAGCACCGCGACGATCCCGCGCAAAATTAGCTCGCTCTGGCGTTCCGGAGCGATGGTTTGGGCCGAAAACCCGCCGCGCAGCAGCCCTGCAAAGAAATCTAGCTCCTCAGCGGGGTTCACGGCTGCTACCATTCCAGCGGATCGATGCCGCTGAGACGGATTTCGCCATCTGGGCCGAGGATCACTTCGGCCTGGGGTACGCGCGCCAGGTCTTCGGGCGTGTAGCGGTCCGTCAGATAGTGGACGGTCTTGTTCGATGAGCCGATCAGCCCGCCCGCGATACGCCGGGTCTCATCATAGCGGCCGGCGATCAGCACGTCGATCTGTGACAGAAAGCGCTCGATTCCCGGTACGCGCTGAAGCTCCTCCCAAGTAAGGCCGGAGAAGACCAGCACCGAAAGGCTGCTTTTCGACCGCAGCTCTTCGAGCATGGTCACCAGCGCCCGGTGCTGGTAGGCGGGCTCGCCGCCGCTGATGGTGAGCCCCTCGATGCCATTCACCGCCAGCACGCGCTCCACTGCCTCGGAAGGCGCCCAGCGCTCGCCGGCGTCAAAGGCGTGTGTCTCGGGGTTGAAGCAGCCCGGACACCCCAGCCCGCATCCCTGCACCCACAACACGGCACGCCGCCCCGGGCCGTTCGCCACGCTGACAGGCTCGAATCGGTGGATTTGCAGAATGCTGGCGCGGTCGGACCGGTCCGACCGCGCCGGTTTGTTGTCGCTCAACCGCCGCTCCGGAGTTCTTGATCGTTGTCGATTGCCTGGTCGGGCTCTTCCAGCGATTCGGGCGTCATAATGCGTTGTAGGATTTCGCCGCCCAGCGCTTCTTCCAGTTCTTTGGTCAGCGTGAGGCACTTGGTGCCCTTCACCCCGCGCACCTGAATCTGCACCTGGCCGTCTTTGCCAATGGTCACTTCGATTTCTTGCAGTTCCATTTCACTCATGGCGCTATCCCATCCTCCGCAGCACCAGGCGGATCTGTCCGGTCTCTTCGACCTGTTCTTCCACCATGTCGAAGCCCTGCTGTTCCAGCTTGGCGCGCGTGGCGTGGTAGGCGTAGCGCTGCGTCAGCTTCTCGGTGAACTCTTTTTGCTTCAGGCCGCGCACAAATGACCAATCCGCGACGATCTCGTACGCGCCGTTGACCTTGCGCAGGCCCACGTCGTAGCTCATGGCGAGCGGGATGCGGATATCGGAACCCATGGTTTGATTGCCAAACCCGCGCACCTTTTGATCGCCTGTTTGATATTTCAGGCCCATATCTTTCAGGGCAGCGAGGACGTATTCTTCCTCGGTCATCTTCGTCTTAATTCGCGAAAAATGCGACATTCAATCCTCCTGTTTTTGCGTGCTTCTCTTTTCCCTCCCCGCCGGGGAGGGACGAAGGGAGGGGCGGCATTTGCAAACAAATGCCTGGGCCCGCATAGTTCGCCCCTCACCTAACCTCTCCCCGATGGGGAGAGGAACAAGAAGTTGTTAAGTCAACTTAACTACCGGATAATCTTTGTGCGTGAGCGTGCCTGTCTTTAGATCGCGGGCGTTGATGGTCAGGCGCTTGTTTTCATCGATGGAGAATTCTACCTCAAAGCGGGCTTCGCCGCGCCGGGCGGGCGGTTCCGCGGTGAGGAAGGTCTGGTTCTGCTCGTTCATCCAGAACATGGAACGTTTTTCCTGCTCGTCCACCGTCAGGCGCGAGATGCGCGCCGCGCCGCTGGGGTCGAAGACCAGTTCCACCGGCTGGCTGCCGTTGCGGCTGCGCTGTTCGCCTAGCTCGTAAATGGCGATGCCCAGGTGCTTCTGATCATCGAACGAGGCGCGGATGGCGAGCTTTGCTACCGGCTCTTTGGTCGGGTAGGGTGTGCCGCGCGCGACGATGGTTCGGTAGTCATAGCTGTTTTTCTGTGTGTTGACGAACTTGATCGCGTAATCGTGCTGGATGTGGTCGAAGAAATCGACCCCGGCAACAAATGCTGCGGCTCCGCGCGCTACCGCGTCGAGCGGGCGGTCAAACTTCACCCGCTCGCGCCCAAACATTTGCCGCAAGGTCCGCTGCACCGAAGGGATCTGGCTGCTGCCGCCCACCATCAGCGCGGACTGGATGGCGGTCTCGTCGTAGCCGCGCTCGGATGCGGCGTGAATGGCCGAGCGCACCACCTGGTTGATCTCGGTGTACAGATCGTGCTGATCGAGCAGGTCTTCGAAGCCGGAGCGGGTGAACTCTGCTGCCAGGGCTGAGCCGGTGGCGGGGTCGATAATGGACAGGTCAGCGTGCTCGTCAAACGACAGCTTCTCTTTGATCCGCTCGCACTCTACCAGCAGCGCGGTGGATACCCGGCGCACATCGTCATCGGATTCTAAGCGGTGGTTCTGGCGCAGCACTTCCTGATACACCCACTGGTCGATGGTCGTGCCGCCGATATCGCGTCCGGCTTTGCCCAGCACGCGGCAGCGCCGCCCGCTCGTAGAGCCTTCTTCGGCTTCGATCAGCACCACCGCCGCGTGCATGGTGCCGCCGCCAAAGTCGAACAGCAGGTACACGCTGCCCGGCTGGATGTGTGCTCCGTAGCCCAACACCGCCGCGGATGGCTCATCGATCAGGCGGAAACGCGGCATCCCGGCGGTCTCGGCGACGGTTGCCAGCCAGTTTTCGTAGTGCTCAAAGGCCTCCACCGGCACGCTGAGCGCCACTTCTTCGTCGCGGAAGCCCACTTCCTGCCCGGCAAAAACCAGCACAGAAGTGAGAAAATCCTGCCCGGCGATGTAGGGCGTGATGTCGCGCTCGTCGATGCGCACGCGGTGGGGGCTGCGGTGGCTGATGTAGCGCTTCATCCAGCGGAAGGTGCGGTTCGACTGCCGCAGCCCGCGCTCCGTCACCTGGTTGCCAATCCAGGTGCGGTTCTCGGAAGCGTAGTGGATCAATGAGGGGATGACCGAAATGGTTTCCCCTGTGCCGGTGCTTTGCATCTGGCCAAATTCTGGGATGTGCAGCGGCACGCCCTGGGCGAGTGTCTCGTCCCACAATGCAACCACAGTGTTCGATGTGCCAAAATCAACTGCCAGCCGTCCGGGCATCTATTCCACCCCCGCTTTGTAGAGTGTCTTGCCGTTCAAACTCGCGCCCGCCACGCGTACTGTCACCGTTTCTCCTGGTTGCGGGCTGACCTCCGGGTTGAGCGGCGTATGCCTGTCGGGGTCAAATGCTACCCCGTCGCCGGGCTTGCCTTCAAAGGTCAGGCCGTGGCGCTCCAGGGCGCGCAGCAGCCGCTTTGCAACGGTCAGCACGTCCCGCGCCTGCAAAGATCTGCCGCTCTCCTCCAGGGCAGCCTGGGTGAGGATCTGGCAGGCTGGGCCGCTGAGATCGGTGAGGATGCCCTGCACCCGAGCCGCCGCCGACTCGGCTGCCAGCCCCTCCGTGCGGTAGCGCAGCCGCTCCACCTCGTCTGTTAGATGCTTAATCTTCTCGTCACGCGCGGTAATTTCCATGCGCAGCGCCTGGATGGTATTTTGCAAGGCCAATGCATCCGCGCCGGGCTCTGGCGCTGGCGCGTTGGAAGGCTCAGGAACACCCAAAGCATCCTCC
>JAEYTI010000236.1 GCA_023434145.1 Chloroflexota bacterium
TTGTGTTGCCCCCGCTACGCCCCCACCAAACCGCGGCCAAAACACACAAACCGATATCCGACTGAGTTGTTACGAAAAATCTGTGGAGGATTATGGCGCTCGAACTACGGCAGAAGCGGCGATGTCACCGGCTTTCTCAAAGTGCAGCGTGATGTCCATCTCCTGCCCGTCAACGAGATCTTCGTTCAAATTCATCAGCATCACATGCAGTCCGCCCGGTGCAAACGTCACCTGCTCTCCTGCCGGAATCGGCACGTTCTCCTGGTGTTCCATGACCATCTTTCCTGAGGCATCCATCTTGCTCAGGTGCAGCTCTACCATGCGCGCTTTATCGCAGTCCACACTGAGCAGCGTGTCGTCGCCGCCTGTTTCATTATTGATCACAAAGTAAATGGCAGAGTTCTCACCGGCGGGCGCCGCTCGTACCCAGGCATCGTTCACCGAGAACGGCCCCTGCTCGGGCTGGCAAGCAGTTAGTGCGATCCCCAATATCATGAGGAACGCGAACAATATACTGTGACGTTTCATCTTTTTCCCTCCAATAATATTATACCGATAAGCAGAAAACTGGCATATAGAAAACAGCAAATGTCTATACAATTAAGAACCCATCCGAAATTTTTGTGCAGGTTGTTTGGGTGGCTACGCCCCTAAACAACCTGCACAAAAATTTCAGGTGGGTTTCGTTGGATAATATGGGTGCTTTTTGGGCTAACCACCGAAATTTTGCTTCTCAAGCACGCTCCCACCTTCTATTCGGAAGCCGCCAAACAAGACTCCGGTAATGTGGCCTGCGCGCGGCGGGTTTGCATCACGCAGCACCTCCAACTGCCGGCCAATCTGCGCTTTCGGAACGCGAAAACCCACCGTTACGTGCGGCGACCATGCCCCGGGCGCATAATATGGCGGAATATTGGTGCTGTGCCGGTGAATCAGCGCATAGAGCTGCTCGTGCAGATCGAGCAGGGCGCGGTTCACCACCGGCTCCAGCATGACAACCCCATCGCCATCGCCTAGAAAGACGCCCAGCGCGGCGAACTGCACCGGCACCGGCGGCTGCTGCGCTAACCACGGCATCAGACCTTGTCGCAGCGCGGGTACGTCGAGCGTTTCTGCCAGCGCCAGCGTCATGTGCGGCTGATAGTCGAGGCTCGGCAGAATGGACGGCATCCCCGCGTCTACCGTGGACTGCCAAAGCCGGCGCAGTTCTTGCTCGGTTTGCTCGTCAAAGGTTAGTACCGCTCCATAGATCATCGGTTTTGCTCCTGGCGTTCTTCCACCCACTGCCAGCGGCGCAGCGCGTACCCCGTCAGTGGAACCACCTGGGTGCGCACCGGCTCGCCCTGCGCGATATAGATCAGGCCAAAAGTTGGCCCGCGCCCCTGCTCCGGTCCGGTGGTCGCCGAACCCGGGTTAAACAGCAGCTTATGCTCTGCCATCAGCGTGATTGCGTGGTGCGTATGCCCAAACACAATCACCTGCGCCTCTCCACCGGCTCGCACCAGATCTTTGATGTAATGATCCACCTTGTACCCGAACAGCAGGTGCTTTCCCTTATCGATAAAGTAGGAGAGAACCCCGCCGTGCCCGTGCATCACTGCCACGCGAACCCCGCAGAATTGGCACTGCGCCACCATCGGCAGGCCGCGCAAGAAGATATCGCGGTTTCCGCGCACGGCGGTTACGGGAGCCACCGACGAGAGCGCGTTCATCACCCGCCGCGAAGAAATATCCCCCGCGTGCAGAATGTGCGATACGCCCGCTTTGCGCAGGGCAGGCAGCAAATTTGGATGGAGCGACCGGGCGCGATCGGGGATGTGGGTATCCGCGACGACGCCGATGATACAAGAAGAAGTGGGTGTGATGGGATCAGCAACGCCGGGCATGCAGGTTCCTGGGTTAAACGGGCGGATTGGGGATGCCGAGCAGGGTGATCAGCGCATGACGGGCTTGCTCTGCCCCGGTAAAGTGGACGGCGTGCATGCCAACCGCCTCCGCGCCCTCGATGTTGCGGGCGGCGTCATCTACCAGTACGGCTTCTTCTGGACGCGCCCCAACCGCGTGCAGGGTGAAGTGATAGATCTCGGGGAACGGTTTGACCATGCCCACCTGCGCGGAATTGACGATCACATCGAAGGCATCTTCGATGCGCAGCTTCTCGCGGATGAACCAGGCCAGATCTGGCACCCAGTTGTTGGAAAGCAAGGCTGTGGTGTAGGCAGGCCGCAGCGATTGGATCAGCCGGATGAGCGAGAAATCCACCACGTCACCAGCGAAGAATTCATCCAGCACGCCGGGGATCTGTTCCGGCGGCAGGCCCAGGCGGCGGGCAATCTCGTCCCACGCCTCCTGTTGGGTAGCCTGCCCGCGCTCCGCCTGCTGCATTACCGGGTTCCCAAAGACAATGTCTTCCAGCTCAGCGCGGGTTTTGCCCAGGCGCTTTGCCAGGGCCACACGCGGGGCGGGGTTATCCGTTCGCAGCAGTACGCCGCCCAGGTCAAAAATCACAGCGCGGATGGTAGAGGTCATGGGGGTTCCTTTGGGGTGAGATGTTCTTGCAAGTATATCTATAATCTCTCCCACTGACAATTGTATTTTCCTGGGTCTCTATGGCTTTGCCAAAGTCAACCCCACCCCCGGCCCCGCCCCACGCTTGGGGCGGGGAGAAAGAAAAAGAGGGATTTCGCGGCCCATGAGGGCCGCGAAACCCCTCAATCCCACTTCTGAGAACAAGGGATTTGAAAAATTCAATCGACTTTGGAAGAGCCATACCTGGTTCTCCAGGTATGGCTGTACAGCTACCTTGTGATGTGCGCGTACACTCACCACACCCGAAAAATCGCCACTGCATTTCAAAGTAATAGGGGCTGCTTTAACGATGTTATATGCGAGAAAATATTTCGATCGTATCAAAGTTTGATACAGCTATTGAAAACGTCTTTACATGGGATAGTAATCTCGTTATTATGTACTTTAATAGTCATCGATGTTTCCGTTTGGAGGCATCCATTCAGCCGGAATCCGGCAGACGGGGGAGAAGGAGACGCAATAAGGAAGCACACAAAATCTGACAAATAACAGAAATAGTGGGTTCCTTTCACCAAAGTTTGACCAAATTCGACCATAATTCCTCGAACGTTCGTAGATTTCTATTGACATTCGCATATTGGTTTGTTACGATATAACCAAAGAACCGGCAAACCATTGCGAATTAGTCATAATAAGCAGTTAGAAATCTAACGATGTTCCTTGATCGGCCATCTTCTCCATCAGGAGCTGGCACACCTGCGTGGCCCAAGGGGGAAACGTTGGTTCAAGATAACACAACGGTGGATTTGGTTACAAAGATGGGAGGAATCATGCAGGATCAAAACGGTTTCATGGACATTTCAAACCAGAATGGGGTTGGCGCGGATCTCGATGAGGTCTACGCGAGCAACCGAAAACGTATCCTGGTGGTTGAGGATGAGCCCGACACCGTACTGCTGCTCAAGCACATTCTTCGAGCAGCGGGGTACAACGTACTCGGCGCTTACAGCGGCCAGGAAGCGCTCAAAAAGTTCAGCGAGCTAAAACCCAATCTGGTCCTGCTAGATCTGATGATGCCCGGGATGGATGGGTGGGAAACGTACCGGTACCTGCGCCAGATGTCGGAAGTGCCGGTGATGATCCTCTCAGCCGTTTCCAATAAAGATGAAGTGGTGCGCGCCCTGCGCGCCGGCGTAGATGATTTCCTGACCAAGCCTTTCCTCAACGCAGAACTGGTCGCCCGCATCGAAGCAGTGCTGCGCCGCTCGCAAGGGAAAGAAGCAGACGTTGACCGCCTCATCTTCCCCGAGACAGACCTGATCATTGACTTCCGAACGCAAGAGATCATCCACTGCGGGCAGCGCATGCAGCTGACCGGGCGGGAGTTCTCGATTATGGCCTTACTGGCCCGCAGCGCGCCGGCCATTGTGGCCTACCATGATATTGCTGTGAAGATTTGGGATGAAGACACGGCAGAGGCGCGCAACCGGATTAAGTACCTGGTTCACTTGCTGCGGCGAAAGTTCCAAAAACTGCCCGGCAGCCCAGACTTCATCGAAAACGTTGACCGGCTAGGTTATAAGCTTCGCACAACATTCGCTACTTGAGGCGGCAGCCTGCATAGCAGTCCACCTCACAATCCGCTGCGCTTCGCTCGAACTTTTCCAACGGCTTAAAAGGATTTCAGGAGGTGCCTGGTGTGTGGCAAAGAAGCACTTCTTTGCCACACACCAGGCACCTCCTGAAAATATCAGAGAGCCATTCAATCAGAGGGTGCAAAACGGTTAGCGTTCGCCCGGCGATCATCACAGCCCTTTCGCCAAGCAGCCATCGTTGATGTTTCCCTTTCCCCGGTATGACGGTATGACTACGGAGGGACAGCCGCAGTGCTTCTCCGTCTCGCCGGGGTGCTGTCCCCAAGCCAGGTGGATTGAGAGGTAGGTATGCGCAAAAAAAATATCGTACGGGCCCTTACCCGCGCATTATACGCGGGCGGCACGATTTTCTTCATCGCCGGACTGCTTCTCTTAGCGGTTAGCTCTCCAGCCTTAGCAGTCCAGTCACGCGCGCCGGCAAGCGCTCAGGACCCCCTGCCCGCGGATGTTGAACCCCGCGCGGATACGGGCGTTTTTGTTGGCGCAGCGGCAAACGCCAGGGTGGTCTATCAAGAGTCCGTCGCGGATGCCAGCCGGCGGCTGATCGACAACCTGTTCCAGGGCGAGCAGCCCGCGGCCTGCCCCTGCGCGGCTGGCAGTGAGGAAATTCAGAACTCCCTCCTGCAGGGCACGCCCTGCCCCTGCCTGACGATCACCCCACCTGCGCCCGGCACACCCGGCACCGGAACATCTGTGGGCTTCTACGGCGGCTGCGTTTGCTCGTGTGACGGCGCGTTTACTACCGTTTGTAACGCTGGCGGCGACGACATGCTCTCCGAGATCCAGTGGCAGCTTTACAACAACGCCAGCGGCAGCCCCGCCTCGGGGCAGGTTGTTGCATCTGGCACGCTGGGTCCGCTGGCAAGCGGCGAATGCACTTCACTAGACGCGGCCCCGCCCCTGCCCGGCAACTACGCCTACCGGCTGGTGGATGAAGATGGAACGGTAATCTGGAGCAATTCGTGCAGCGTCGGTGGAGATTGCTTCCCCGGCGAAGGCACCCCTACCGCCACCGCGCCGTCTGTCGAGATCACCCCCTCAGCCACCGATCCCGGCACGGGGGTAACACCCACCGCCACAGCCCCCGGTGTAGAAATTACCCTGACCACAACACCCGGCAGCGGAACAGCAACGACCACCGCCACCAGCATCCCGCCCCTGCCGGTAAACCTGAGCGCAGTATGCAGCTATGAAGATGAAGATACCATGCTGTGGAAGGTTGCGAACACTACCGCCGAAGCAATCGACTTCACATGGCAGGTAGTAGGCAGCTCGGAAACGGGCAGCGGCACGGTAGACGCCAACGGCTCTACCTACTTTGAAACCTCCGCGGGCAGCAAAACCGTGCAGTTATACGTGAATGGCGTGCTGGCAGACACAGAAGCCAGCCTGCCGCCCTGCAAGGTAGCCCTTACGGTCTCATACGCTTGCACCGCGGAAGGACTGGTCTGGTCCATCACCAACCCCAACAGCTTTGGCGCGGACTATCAATGGAGCATCGACGGCGGCGCGCAGACCGGCAGCGGCATGATCCCCGCCGGGCAGACCATTGTGGTCGCGACGACCTCGGATGGCGCGCACACCTTCAACCTCACCTGGACGGACGACCGCCCCGGCGAGCATGTAACGGTTGTTTCTTCCCCCGCCGACCCCTGCCCCGTGCAGGAACCTACCTTTACTGCCACCGCCCCGGGTGTTGAGATCAGCCTGACGCCGACCCCAACCCCAACAAACACGCTGGTAGGCGCAACATCCACATTTACCCCCACGCCTACCAACACCCAGCCGGTGAACACCGCGACGCTAACACCCACCCCCACCGCTACCGCCCCCGGCGTGGAGATCACGTTTACCAGCACCCCCACGGCAACCAGTACGGTACCGGCAGGCACAGCCACCAACACGCCCACCATCACTGCCACTGCCCCCGGCGTGCAGATCACACTGACCAGCACCCTGGCAGTGGCTACCGCTACATCAACCAATACACCGACGAACACCGCTACGGTGACCAATACCGTCCCGGTGGTGTCTACGGTTACCAACACGCCTACCATCACCAGCACCGCGCCGGGCGTGCAAATTACACTGACGTTCACGCCCTCGCCGACCGCCACGAACACTTTGCCCCCACCCACGGCGACATTTACGCCCACCGTAACGCTCACGCCGCCGCTGACGATCATCACCGTTAGCCCACAGCCTACGCTTACCTCACTGCCGGCGGAGAACTTCAGCCTGAACAGCATCTGCCCCTACCCCGATGATACGAACCTGCTGTGGTCGATCACCAACCCAACCGCCGTGGCAGCCAACTACACCTGGCGTGTGATCGGCTCAACCGAAACCGGCTCTGGAGTGATCCCGGCCAACAGCACGATCTTCTTCAACACGTCGGCGGGCAGCAAAGTGGTCGAGCTGCTGATCAACGGTCAAGTTATCACCAGCGCGCCGAGCGCGCCGCCTTGTGTCCTGCCGCTCACGCTCAACTACGTGTGCGCCTCACCCGACACAGTCAACTGGTACGTAGCCAACGGCAACAACCAGACGGTTCCGTACGTGTGGGCTGTAGATAACCTGGCCTCCGGGCAGTCGCAGATTGGTCCGAACACCACCCAGGTGTTCGCCACCTCGGGGCTGGGCCAGCATACCGTCACCGTCACCTGGCTCATCGAGCCGCTGGGGCCGCGCGGCGTGCAGCTTACCGCCAACGTGGATACCTGCGGTGGCGTGGTGACCACGCCCACCCAAATCGTCACCCTGGCTCCGCCGGTCATCACTTCGACCCCGGTCATCATTCCTGTCACCGGCGGTGACTTCACTGCCCCGGCGCTGATCACCAGCATGCTTGGGCGGCTGTTCACCACCATCGGCCTGCTGCTGTTCGGCATGGCCATTACCGCCACCGTTGTCTTCGGACGCGGGAAAGTCTAAGGCCTATCGAAAAATTGTTATGTGTTTGTAGTTTGTGCGATGTTATCGCACAAACTACAAACATCAAAAATGGTTTTTGAATAAGAATGAGGCTACAAGAGAGCATAACCTACTGATATGGAACGCCTGCTGCGAGTTTTCATGCTACAACTGATGGTCACCGGCCTGGTTCTGATCGGCTGGGGACTGGCGGCGACCGCCGTACAGGCGGCCGACGCGATCAGCGCGGCGTGGAACGACTCGGGCAACCCGTTGGGGCTGGATGGAGCGGTGGTTATCGAGCCGCCCATCCAGTCCGGCGGAGGCGATGAAAGCGCTGGTTCGGAGGCAAACGTGCCGGTGACCGGCATCGAACCGGCGGCAGAGCAGACCGCGACACCGGCCGATGCTCCGGCCACACCCACCGTCGATTGGGCCGACGCGCCGATCACCGACATTTCGCCGCCCACCGCCACCCCACGCCCGTCGGGGCCGCCGGAGCAGATCCGCATTGCCGCCATCGATCTCAATGCCCCGGTACACATCATCCCGCGCCTCAGCATTCAGGTAGGTGAAGATATCCTCGGCTACTGGCACGCGCCCAATGAGGCGGCAGTGGGGTGGCACGAAGGCAGCGCCTTCCTGGGTGAGCCGGGCAATACCGTGCTCAGCGGGCATCACAACATTCACGGCAGCGTGTTCGAACGGCTGGAAGAGCTGCGCGAAGGCGACGAAATCTTCATAACCTCGGGCGGGCGCGAGCTGCGCTACGTGGTGACGCAAGTGATGCTGTTCGAAGAGCGCAATGCACCGCTCCAGCAGCGTATTCAAAACGCCCGCTGGATCTTACCTTCAAACGACGAACGCCTGACGCTGGTCACCTGCTGGCCAATCACCAGCAATACCCACCGTCTCATCGTCGTGGCCGTTCCGGCTTCTTGACGTGCCCTGTGCAGTGCCCCAAAAGGCATAAGAACTTACAGGTCAAATAACAGTCAAAAAACCGGAGACAAACCAATACCTATTGACAGGGGGTAACAATTTCTTTATTATTAAAGTGATAAGAAAATTCCCGGGGACATTCCCCCGGTCATACAAATGTATTTCCATGAGGCGTGGAACCGAGGCCTTGAATATGGTCGCTTACTCAGATCGAGGGGGGATTGAGTGGGGCCTCGGGGAGCCAGTAGCGAAACCGGCAGACTGCCGGTTTTTTTGTTTGGTGATTGAGCCTTTAGGAGTGAGCATATGACCAATGAGAATGAATTAACCCAGACGAATGTCCTCTCGCAGACGGGAGTAGACCTCGATGAAGTATATGCGTCCGAACGCCACAGCGTGCTGGTGGTGGAGGACGAACCGGATACCGTGGTGCTGTTGAAGCACATTTTGCGCTCGGCGGGCTTCAACGTGATGGGCGCGCTCAGCGGCAGCGAGGCGCTGAAGAAATGCGCCGAAGCCAAGCCCGACCTGGTGATCCTCGATTTGATGATGCCCGACATGGACGGTTGGGAAACCTACCGCTACCTGCGCCAGATGAGCGACGTGCCGGTGATCGTCATCTCGGCGGTCGGCAACAAGGACGATATCGTCAAGGCGCTGCGCATGGGCGTCGATGACTACGTCACCAAGCCGTTCTTCAACGCCGAAGTGATCGCCCGCGCGCAGGCAGTGCTGCGGCGCTACGGCAAGGCCGAAGACGTATCGCGCCTGGTCTTCCCCGAGATCGATCTGGTGATCGATTTCCAGACCCAGAAAGTGACCCTGAGCGACCAGTCGGTGCAGCTTACCAACAAAGAGTTCGCTGTGCTGGCGGTGCTGGCGCGCAATGCCCCCGAGGTGGTCAACTACCAGACGATCGCCCAGCAGGTGTGGGGCATGGATACGCCCGACGTGCGCAAGCGCATCAAATACCTGGTCTACATTATCCGTCGCAAGTTCCAGAGCCTGGACCAGGAGCGCGAATTAATTGCCAACGTGGACCGGCTTGGGTATAAAATGAATACAGGAGAAGGATAGGCTTTTCCGGCCAAAAGGGCATTTTATGTGCCTATGGTGCGCGACTGCGTTACGCACCATAGGCACATAAAATGGAAACCGATTGAGAAGAAGAGGGCAGCATGGCAGCCATCACCGAAATCTCGCCTGAACGCAAACGGAACGCCCGGCTCTTTGCACTGGTATATGTGCTGAGTTGGGCGTTCGTCTTTTTCACCATTCTGGGGCTCACCATACCGGCGCAAGCGATGGAAAAGCTCTCGCCCGCACCCATCTGGTTTACCCTGCTGGTGCTACTGGTAGTGGGCTTGCTGATGGTGCTCGCGATCGGGGATACGATCAGCCGGATGGATGAAGACCATCACGGACGCAGAGGCCTGGCGGGCTGGATCGCCGCGGGGTTGATGGGCGGGCTGTTCAGCGGACTTTCGAACCTGCCGTTCATTTTGAACAATGAGGCCGGGTGGGCTAGCCTGGCCCGCAATTTCTTCTGGTTTGTCGGGCCGCTAGTCGGATATGGGCTGGCTTTCCGCCGTAACCCTTTCACCGCCTTTGCCAACCTGCCACCTGTGGAGACTCCCGGATGGGTCAACCGCATCGTTGGCGGGATCTTTCTGTTTACCGGCATTGTCAGTCTCATCATCGCTTTATGGATCGTCAATGGATTGCTCACCCAGCCGGGCTTCCGCGCACCGTGGGGAATGGTGGCCGCGCTCCCCATTAGCCTTTCCGCCATCGCTTTTGGATGGACGTTCGCTCACTACACAAAACCGTATGACAGAGAGGCGATCATTTTCGCGAGTCTTGGTGTGCTGATGGGCATTACCGGCGCCGGTATCGCGGTCGCCTGGCTGATCTGGGGGTAACATGAGCGCAATCATCACCGGATTGGATCACGTGCAGGTCGCCATGCCCGCGGGGGAAGAAGAAGCCGCACGGGCATTCTACAGCGGGCTGTTGGGCTTGCCAGAAGTAGCCAAACCGCCGAACCTGGCAAAGCGCGGCGGGGTGTGGTTCCAGGGTCAGGGCTTCCAGGTGCACCTGGGTGTTGAGGCAGCGTTCCGCCCGGCGAAAAAGGCCCACCCCTGCTTTCGTGTGGCAGATTTGGATTCCTTGCAGCAGATTTTGGAAGCCGCCAGCGTGCAGGTGACGCCAGACAGCGAAATCCCCGGCGTGCGCAGGTTCTACGCGAATGATCCGTTTGGCAACCGGATTGAGTTTATGCAGGGGTGATACATCTGAGTACCTGCCGGTTGATGAAGGTTTACAAATACATACGTGGATGCCCGCCGAAAGCGCCTCATCCCCCCCGCCCCTTCTCCTGGCCGCGGAATGTGGTTCTACGCTTCTGTTGACGAGCGCAACCCGCGTTCCAGAAGAAGGGGAGCCAGAGGGGTTCCTCCAGACTCTCTGGCTCCCCTTCTTCTGGCACTCGATTCATAGAACCGCCGTTACTATTCGTCAAATGAGAGGCCAGGAGAAGGGGCGGGGGGGATGAGGCATCGTGTAGGGCGCAAATCAAGTCGTTACGCCATCCAGACCCCCCTAAAACGCAAAACGCCTTCCCGGTTTCTAACCGGGAAGGCGTTTTGATGAATGGTTCAGATACGTTTTACTCGCTCAACTGCCCTCGTACGGCCCCACCGGGGTAATCCGCGTTGTGGACGTTGACGTAGTACCCGGCAGGATCATCGACAATGGCTTGCAGCACTGCCGGGTCTGCATCGGCTACGCATCCCTCAGACATGCCGGTGGCGTCTGGCGGAGTCAGGGGCACAACGGGCGGCCCGGCTTCCGCAGGCCCACCAATATGAATGTGCGCTGCCGTGGCGGGCAGGGTGATATTTTCAACGCTGATGGTGTAGCACACCTCTCCTGCTGCCAGATTGACTGTCACCGTCGAGTCGCCGGTGCCATCCTCATCGCCCGGCCCAGGCACCTCGGCTGCCCCGGTAAGCATGGCGGTGAATTCCACCGGCGTGGGGGTTGGCTCAGGTGTTTCTGTTTCGGTGGGCGTAGCGGATGGTTCAATAGTTGGTGTTTCTGTTGGGGTAAGGGTAGGTTCAACGGTAGGCGTGGTTGTTTCCGTGGGGGTTGGCTCTGGTTCGCCCGTCTCGCTCAACTGCCCGCGCACAGCCCCGCCTGGGAAGTCGGCATTGTGTACGTTGACGTAGTAACCACCAGGATCATCGGCGATCGCCTGCACCAGTGCCGCGTCTACGTTCTGCTCGCAGCCCTCCGACATGCCCGTTTCATCCGGCGGAGTCAGCGGGACAACAGGAGGACCCGCTTCATCAGGCCCGCCGATATGAATATGCGCTGCTGTCGCGGGCAATGTGATGTTTTCAACGCTGATGGTGTAACACACTTCATTGGTGCTGGTGTTGAGCGTCACCGTCGATTCGCCGGTTCCGTCTTCATCGCCCGGCCCAGGCACTTCATTTGCGCCGCTCAGGTCGGCGAACAATTCGACGATCTCTGGTGTTGCGGTAGGTTCTGGTGTGGGTTCGTCCTCGCCCTTAAAGATCTCATACACCGCGCCGTGATCAATCGAGACGATGTACAGGTTGCCGTTGGGGCCAGTTTCAATATCCGTCACCACGCCAAAACCGGTTCCGAACAGGAATTCTTCGCTTTCCTCCAGGCTGTTGAAGTCGCCATTATCGGCAATGCGGTCTTTTGCCTCCACCTTGGTGCGGCTGCCCGAAAGCTCAAAGCGCAGCAGCGGGCCGCCCTCCGGCAACGGCACCGAGAGCCCCACGAAGAGGCTGTTCTCGTATTCGTCACCCAGCGCGTCTCCTTCGAGGAAGCCAATCGCGGCGGGGGCAATCGCGTACTGCCAGCTAAAGGCCGGGTCGCGGTAGTGCGAGCCGGGCAAGCGGAAGAGCCGGTTCAGGGCCTCACGGCGGCTGTCGGCGATATTTTCCGGTCCCCAGCGAAGCTGCTGGAGGTTCGGGGTATCTTCAAAGTGCAGTGAGGTGGTTTCGATCTCTTTGTAATCCCGCACGCGGCTGGCCGGACCCATGAGCTGGATCCAACCGGAGTTGAAGCCCGGGCGGACCAGATTTAGCTCGTCGTAGGCGTCTTCGCCGTTTTCCTGCATCCACAGGTAGCCTGTGCGCGGGTCAATGTCCATGCCAAAGGTGTTGCGAATGCCATAGGCGAAGGTCATTTGAATGTTCTCGCCCACCTCACCGCCAAGCGCCGCGCCAACCCGGTAGAATGGATTGTCGGTTGGGATCGAGCCATCGGGATTGAGGCGGATGATCACGCCTGTGTAGTGGGCGTCATCGGGGTACGGGCCGCCAAATTGGTCATCTGGCACCGTCAACAGCGAGGCATTGCGACTATAGCGCGAAGAGCCGCCCCGGCTGAGAGTTTCATCCAGCGGTTCAACCAGATCCAGATTTTCACTTTCGGCAGCGTTTGGCAGAACGAGATCCTTATCGTCGTCATCATCTTCATCGACGTAGGAGATCGGCCCAAACGGCAGATTTTGCATAGCGCCACGGCGGCCGACATCGCCAAAGGCAATGTAGAGCTTGCCGTCCTTGCCGAAATCGATCACACCGCCGTTGTGGTTGCCGCGCGGCGGCTGCTCTTCATCGCCCTGCCCAGATGGGTACGGCGCGCCATCGTGCTGGAAGGCGCGCAGCTTCACCAGGTTGCTGTCCCAGGTCAGCGCGGAGCCATCCCACACAAAGCGGTCGACGCGGTTGCCCAGCAATGGCACAGCCAGCACGTCATCGGTGTCATCACCAGTCATCGGCTCGTCAGCGCACTCGAATTCAGCGGGGAAGTAGGGTGAACCCGCCGAAACAGGCGCGCTGCACGTCCAGAACAGGTACACATACCCGTTTTCGTCAAAGTCAGGATCCAGGGTAATGCCCAGCAGGCCGCGCTCTGAGGCGAAGTTCACTGCCAGGTCGAGGGCCGTGCCTGCCACCGCTCCATCGGCAACGTGCAGCACCCTGCCGCTGTCCTTCTCGATCACGAACATGTGGTCTTCGTCGATGAATGCCACGCCGATGGGCGTGACCAGGCCACCCAGCACGGTTCGGACGCTCAATTCCTCATCCATCACAGCAGGGCCGTTATCCTGCGCCGTCACCAAGCCGCCAGGTGCCAGGGAAACCAGCAGGGCCAGCGCAATCATAAGGCAGGCTGCCATGTAGAAGCCATTTTTCTTAGCCATTGATATAACCTCCTTAGGCTAACACACTTTACACTTCCGATTGAATATCGAACCAGTTTCGCTGTTAATCGATAACCATCACCTCCTTTCATACAATGTGAATAGGAGCTTGTACCGCCGCATCGCTTTGGATGACAGATGGGCGATTCAGAAGCGCGCAGAGAGACTTCCAGCGGCGGGAATCTTCGCAAAGGAAGAACCGCGCTCAGGAATGCAGCAAGGTTTTTGTCGAGGATGGATATACTACGATGGAATGGTTGGGATGAGTTACTGTGAGGCGCAGAATATTTTTTATTTTTTCGAAATTTTTATCTTATCAGCAGCTCTAATCGCCAAACCCACCTAGATAGGGTTAGAGGCTGTACCTTTCTCAAAATAGACCCGCCTATGGAGTAGATCGTTTTGATTAAGGTCTAAAAGACTAATACGCATCATACAGCGAAATGGATTAAGATTCAATAAGAAGCAAGAAATTCACTCCGATGATGTCCGGTAGCGCCGCATACAGCATCTCTATATTCCGTCAATTCAGAAATAGGGCGTGTTTTTTTTTAGTGTCTGGGCGGCATTGCTGGACCAGACACGACAAAAAAACACGCCCTACTACCTCGAACGGACGTATTGCGATTTTGATACATTGTTGGATCCTTGTGCGTGGCGAACGAAGTTCGCCACGCACAAGGATCCAACAAGGTTCGAACAGCTTTTTTGGGAGGCGCCGGGAGGGCGTAGTTCCCTTAGGCCGGTTCCTTGGATAGAGGAATCGCATCCCCTACTTTCTGCTGCCCCATCAAATCGGCCCATGACCGGTGCGCGCGGTGCAGCATGCAGGTGACGATGAGACCAAAGAGGAACGTCGACGAGGCGGTTTCGATCATGTGGCTTATGCGCACGCTGCTGACCGGCATGAGCGGGTTGGCCAGAATGTGCGCAATGTTGAGCGGCACCGACATCTGCAAGCCGACGACCACAGCCACAAACCAGGGACTGCCGCGCATCAGGCGGATGACGGGCAGGGCAAACAGCGCCCACAGCAGCCCGCGAAAGAGCTGGAACGGCACGATTACGGGATCATTGGCGAGGTTGAACTGCATCTGTTTGAAGAAACTGCCGGTATCTACGCCGTTGTAGAAAGCAACCAGTTCGGGGTTCTGCCAGGCAATGTAATACCCGGCCAAAAAGTACAGCAGTGCGTACGTAAAGGCCAGAATGGCGCCTTTAACGATCCACTGCGCCTTCCAGGGCGAGGCGGGGTACGCCAGAGTCATCGCAGCCAGATCGGCGCCCGGTTTCCATTTACCAAGGATGAGCATGGCGAGGGGGATAAACAGCACCGCTACGGGCAGGCCCATTAAGAACAGCATTGGCAGCGCGCCCGGTTCAACCGTCAGATTGGTGAGGAAGTACCACGTCTCCATCTGGCCCATAAAGGTCTGCAGCCCGTAGTAAGCGACCGCCGTGGCAAGATAGAGCTTCCAGCCGTGCCAGCGCGTGTTGAGCAGGACCAGCATGATGATTAACACATTTGCTGCGCCAATCACCAGCATATCTACGCCCTGCGGAAAGGGACCGGGCTCTGAGACGACACCCTGGGGCAGCGGCACGGGGAAAACCAGCGCTCCCATGATGTAGAAGACGAGGAACAATAGGGTCAGTGCAAGGAACTGGCCCAGGCGCAAGAACAAGCGCTTGATATGCATACGTTCACTCCAGCAACGATAAGATTGGGTTTGTGAATTATATCACGAGGTGGGCTTGTGCAGCTCCCACAGCTTCCCCAATCGCTCGCGGAGCCGCTGGTTGAGCGGCTCGCCGCCGGGTGTGGTCACATCGTCGTGGTTGTCAAACACTACGAACGGCACGCGAACTCCCTGAATCTCCAGGTATCCCTCCTGCACCCCGCCCGAAACTTCCTGCCAGTCACTATCGGCGTATAGGCGGTGCATCTTCTCATCCGACAGCCCATGCTCCAAGATGCTGTACGCCCGCTGGGGGTTGTAGCGGCGGCGATTCTTGCGCAGTGACTCTTCAAACGTCACGTCGATGTAGAGGATAGCTGCCTGCTCCAGCAGCGGTTTCGAGAGGTGGAGGAACGCCTGCTGGAACCCGCCGTGCTCTTTGCCGCGCGCAAACTCGACCAGCGCCGTCTTCGATCCACCGCCCTTCTCCTGCTCCGCCAACCGCTTTTGATGGTCCAGCGAGATGCGCCGGATGAGCAGATCCCACAAATACTGCCACTTGAAGTAGCCGTCATCGTCGGTGTGCAGGCGCGGCTTGCCCATTTCGGCCAGCAGCGCATCTTCCTCAAACCAGGCCCACAGCATGGGGAAGTCGTCAATCTCCACAATCTCGCCCACGTGGAAAGCACCACGGCGCTGCTCAACTGGCGTATTTTTCAGGTGGTGGATAATCTCGCTTTTTCCAGCAGCGGGACGGGCAATCAGAATCAGGGTGCGGAAGATGTCGGGGGGCATTGGTTGTAATTCCTTTACAACAATTATAGGCGCGAGCAAAGAAACTTTTTCCCTTTTCGGCTGTTATAATACGTGAAGAAACCCCCTCACCATGATATGGAGACCCCCTAATGGCGTTTGGACTGACACGGAGCAAGGAGTTCGCGTTAAAGCGAACCCCCGCGACCCGGCGTGAGCGATGGTCGTGGTACCTGTATGATTTTGGCAACTCGGCATATGCGGCGGTGGTTCTGCTGGCCGTTTATTCGGCGTATTTCAAGCAGCAGGTGGTGGGTGGGGCGGAAGGCTCGCGCCTGTGGGGTCTGTCGATCGGGATTGCTATGCTCGTGGTGGCGTTCATTTCGCCGATTTTGGGCGCGCTGGCGGACCTCTCTGCCACCAAAAAGCCCATCCTGGCGGTGTTCACCGTCATTTCGTGCGTGTTCACTGCGCTGCTCTTTACCGTTGGCCCGGGGGATATCTTCACCGGCATGTTGTTCTTCATCCTGGCCGAAATTGGCTACCGCGGCGCGCAGGTGTTCTACAACGCCCTGCTGCCCGACATCGCCGAACCGGATGACTTGGGCCGCGTCTCCGGCAACGGTTGGGCGCTGGGCTCGTTCGGTGGCATCGTCTGCCTGGCGATCGTTCTCGGCCTGATCATGACCATCGAAGGCCCCAACATCGTGCGGCTGGGCTTCTTGATCACCGCCGGTTTCTACGCCATAGCGACCGCGCCGATTTTCCTGTTCGTTAAGGAGCGCACCGAGCGCGTGCCGCTGCCCAAAGGCGAGAACTACGTCAGCTTCTCATTCAAAAAGCTGTGGACCACCTTTCTCCAGGCGCGCCACTACAAGGAATTCATCAAGTTCCTGGTGGCATTCCTGGTCTTCAACAACGGCATCATGATGGTGCTGGATTTCGCCGCCATCATCGGCGCGGTGCTGTATGGCATGAACCAGCAGCAGTTGATCATCTTCATGATCATCGTGCAGGTGACAAGCGTGCTGGGCGCATTTGGCTTTGGGCAGGTGGCGGCGCGCATGGGCGGCAAGTTTGCGCTGGGTCTTTCGCTGGTGCTGATGATCGGCACGGTGATCGGGCTGATGTTCGTCCGTTCGCTGGCGGGCTTCAACATGATCGGCGCGCTGGCCGGGTTTGCCCTCACCGGGGTGCAGTCTGTCAGCCGCACAGTGGTTGGGCAGGTGTGCCCGGTAGAAAAGTCGGCCGAATTTTACGGGCTGTTTTCGGTCGCCGGGCAGATTTCGGCCTTCACCGGCCCGGCAATTTATGGCTTGCTGGCCACGGCACTGGCGCTGCGCCTGTTCACCCCACGCGGTTTGGATGCGCACGCTGCCGAAGCCGCCGGGCTGGAAACGGCCCTGATCGCGGTGATTGGCTTCCTGGTGGTGGGCTTCATCTTTATGCTGTTCGTGCGGAACTGGCGCCGGGAGCCAGTCCGGGAGCCGGGCGCATGACGGCTGTGCAGACGAACGCGCAAGATCCACACTTCATCAAATATCCGCGCCGACTGCTGATCCGTAAGATCATGCGGGCGGGCGCTGCCCTGGGCTTAGGCGCGCTGGCAAATGTGCGCGTGATCGGGCGCGAGAACCTGCCCGAGCGCGGCCCGCTGCTGGTGATCGGAAACCACTTCAGCTTCCTCGACCCCGTCGCGCTGATCCACATCACCCGCTACCCGCTGGAGTTCATCGGCGGGCGGGGCGCCCCAAACGCGCCGCGCTGGGTGAGCTGGATCCGCAACGTGTGGGGCATTCTGCCGGTGCAGCGCGGCGGCTCCTCGCGTGATGCCATTCTGCGAGCACAGCGGTTTCTCGATCAAGACGGCGTGTTGGGCATCTTCCCCGAGGGCGGAAGCTGGGCCACCGTGCTGCGGCCCCCGCGCCCCGGCGCAGCGCTGCTGGCTGCCCGCACAGGCGTGCCGATCCTGCCTGTGGGTTTTGAAGGGCTGGTCGACGTGTTCCCCATGCTGCGCAAAGGCCAGCGAGCTACCGTCACCATTACCATCGGCAAGCCATTTGGCCCCTTCCGGCTGGATATGCGTGACCGCACCACGCGCCAGCAGATGGACGACATCGGTCACGAGATGATGCGCAAAATCGCAGCGCTGATCCCTCCCGAGCGGCGCGGGTTCTACTCAGACGACCCGGCCATCCGCGCGGCGGCGAAAGGCACGGAAGTGTACCCTTGGGACGATTCGATCGAAGCGTAGTTATCACAATGCGTGTTCGACGAGGTCGAACACGCATTGTGATAACTACTCATTCTTGTCCTTAATCCACGGCGTCTGTTCGGGTTTGGCGTTGGGGAACTGATCGAGCATATCGTTTACGCCCCACTGCGGCTTGGCCATACCCATCAGATCACGACGCTCTTCGCGCTTCTCGGCGGTACTGATCTTCATACTCTCGTCGCGGTCAATTTCTAGCGATGGATCGTGCTCGCCATCGTGGTTAAACGACCACATCAGGTTTGGCTCGCCCATCGGCAGCGGATGGCCGGGCATGCCTTTGCCATCGTGCCGACCGGTGTGCCACAGGTGGTAGGTCTTACCGTAGCTGTTCATCAGCAGGCGCAGCATGGCTTTTTCGGCCACGGTGGGCAGGCCGGGGGCAACCAGCGTACCCGAGAGGATCTCGTGGTTGTGCGGGTGCCAGAATTTGCGCTCCTCCTCGGGCAGCGTCTCCATCAGCTTCTCCGAGATGATGTACTCGATGCCAACCAGGTTGGCATCCTCGGTATTGCCGTCGAACAGCACGCATTGGATGAAATCCTCGTTCACCTGTCGGCAGTAGTGGTGCGCTTCCATCTGCATGCCCGCATCCATCTTGGCGCAGTGAAACCCGACCACGTAGATATTGAAATCCTTGAGCGGCGTTACGGGCTGAAGCAAGTCCGCGCCTTTTTCCAACACGGCCTGAATCAGGGTCTTCTGTCCCCCCGCCGGACCCATCGGCATCTTCCGTTTTTCGACCATCGTACACTCCTTGTTGCAAATTCCCCCTTACGATCAGTGTACGAGATACATAAACAACTTAGAAGCGAGGAAATCCCCTCTTTTTTCGGCGGAATTGCCATCTCATCTCCCCGTAGGGGCGCAGCAGTACGGGCCAGCCCCTTTGTCATAAATTCAAAGGCTGCGCCCGTTCTTACGACCAAATGGGTTTTTAAGAACGGGCGCAGCTATTTGATTCCAGGATAATGCCTCGGCCCGTACTGCTGCGCCCCTACCGAAGATGGAGGGCTATGGACAGGCGCAGGAGTATAAGCCTCGGTCTGTAATGCTGCTCCCCTACCGGTCGAAATACGCCCCGTCCGCACCCTCCCGCAGCATTCGGAACACCTCTGGCACGCGGCGGTCGTGGCTGACGTGCATCTCTGGCAGGGCATCGGGGGAGAAAAAGCCGACAGCCAGCGTTTCGCCCAGCGAGGAGCCGCCATTCTGCCCGATGTGCAGCATGGGGTCGTCCTCCGTCTCCATCAGGAACAGGGCGATACAGAGCTGCATGCGCGACTTCGCCGGCCAAAAGCGGGTGTCGTAGATACCCAGCAGCCGCACAGCCTTTCCGCGCACGCCCGCCTCCTCCCACAGCTCGCGCTCGGCCCCGCTTGCCGCCGACTCGCCTACCTCCAGCAGGCCGCCCGGCATCGCCCAGGTTTGATCGTCGGCCCGCTGGATCAGCAGGATTTTGCCATCGCGCACCACGGCAGCCTCCACGCAAAGCACCGGGCTGAGGTGCGCCAGATTGCCGTTGTACTCGGCGATCACGTCTTCTTCGGGGCGGTTTTCCAGCGCGGAGACAATCCGCGCGCTGGCACGCAGTGCTTTTTCATAGCGCTCGCGGTCATAGCCGTTCTCGCACCAGCGCAGCCCGGCATTGGCCAGCGCGCGCAGCTCATCCGCAATCTGGTAAAGGGAGTCGGTCATAAAGGGTCCTTTGTTCCGATGTATTTTGTGATTATAGCGCAACCACTTATCGCCCAAAATCGACCACCCATCGAAAAATCGTAGCAACGCAATCAAAAAACACATAAGATAGTGCAGGAATACAGAACAAAGGAGGCCGCATTGAATATTGAGATCCGCATCGATGAAAACTGCGCCGAGCCGAAGCTGGTGATTTATACCCGCGAGATCACGCCAGCGGTCAACGACCTCGTGCGGAAGTTGTCGGAACTGCCTGCTGCGCCTGCCGGGAACTTGATCGGCTACCAGGACGAGCGCCTGGAGATTTTGCACCCCGAGTCGATCATCCGCGTGTACGCCGACCAGCAAAAGGTGTTCGCTCAGACGGAAACGGGCACGTTTGTGCTCCGGCTGCGCCTGTACGAGGTGGAGGAAAAGCTTCCCCCGGTACATTTCATCCGCATCTCTAACTCCGAGATCGTCAACTTTCGCAAGGTCAAAAATCTGGATATGAGCCTGACCGGGACAATCTGCCTGTACTTCCACTTGGGTGGGAAGAGTTTCGTATCGAGACGCTATGTGAGCAAGATCAAGACGTATTTAGGAATATAAGGAGGAAACCATGTTACAAAAAGCTTTTCAACGGGCGCTGATCGGTTTACCGATTGGAATTTTTATCACCTACACTATCACCATTCTGGTCTCACTACTCATCGGCGAGGGCGTTTATTCGCCGGTGGTGCCTTCGCTCGCTGCCCAAGCTGGCGGTGAGCTCAACGCGGTGCTGCTTCAGTACGCGCTCTCGGCACTGCTGGGAATGGGTCTCGCCGCAGGCTCGGTGGTGTGGGAAAACGAGTCGTGGAGCCTGTTCCGGCGCACCGCCGTGCACCTGCTGATCACCGCGGGTCTCATGTTCCCCATCGCCTACATCAACCGCTGGATGCCGCCGACTCTGCTGGGCGTACTCGCCTACATGCTGATCTTCATCGTCGCCTACGCGATTATCTGGGGTGTGCAGTGGATGATATGGATGCGCAGAGTGCGCGAAATTAACGCCCGTTTGAGCAGGAAGTAAGAGGCGGAAGAACGCCTCACCCCCGCCCCTCTCCATTTTGCCGTACTTGCAAAATGGAGAGGGGCGGGGGTGAGGCGTTTTTTCCACGATAATGCTTTTTTAACATTCATCCCGTAAAATGCACGCATGGTACGAAGAAAGACGCCCGTTATTTTGTTCCTTCTCACAGCCCTCGCGCTGATTGTTTTTCCCGCCTGCCGGTTGGCGACCGGGCTGCGCTCCTCGCAGGGGCAGATCCCTCCGCCCGCCGGTGAGGCGACTGTCCCCGCGCGCCCGGCGATCACGCTCCCCGCGCCGGGCGATCCGACCCCCACGCCGCTGGTGCTGCCAACGCAGGAGGCGCAGTCGCAGCCGCGCCCGCAGCGGGATGACGCCCCAACTGCCGAGCAGCCAGAAAGCCTGCTCACCCGCACCCTGCCCAACGCAGAGCTGGTGGCCGAGACCGAGCATTTCCGCTTTTACGCGCAGGATGGCTACATTCCGGTCGACCAGGAGTGGTGGCTGGATCAGGCCGAGGTGCTGTACGACTACGTCTCCGAGCGGCTGGAAGGGACGGAGTCGCCGAAGAAGATCGAGCTGGCCTTCACCACGCCCGAAGAGCGCGCCTGCCCGGTGCGCGGGCTGGCCTCTTCCGAAGATGGCCCGGTCATCATCATCTACGCCGATGAAACGTACAACGAAGCCTACCTGCTGGGTGTACTGTCACACGAGATCGGCCATGCCATCCCGGGCCAGGGGTTCTACAACGGTCTGCCCGACGATCTGGCGCTGACGGAAGGGCTGGCGACCTGGGCATCCGGTGCGTACTGGCTGGAATGGAAAGACGTTCCCTCGTTCGAGGCGCTGATGCTGCGCTACATAGCGGAAGGCACCTTCGAGCCGCCCTCTGCTAACTATGATCTGCACGGCATATACCCCTGGGACGAAGAGGCCGGCCCCGACTGCCTGGACCGGCGCGACCGGGTTTACTCTGCCTGGGGCGCCTTCCTCGGCTACCTGATCGAGACGTATGGCTGGGAAAAGGCGCACGACCTGTTTGTGACGCGCAAGGTCGACCTGGGCACGAAGATGATCCTCTACCCGCCCGATTACGTGGACGTATACGGCAAGTCGCTCAACCAGCTCGAGGCCGACTGGCTGGCGACGTTCGAATAATTTTCGAATCTGCGCAGCCCCACCGGGCTGCGTTTGAATTGCTCCCTTGCCCGGCTCTTACTTTAAGGTGCAGGCTTCGCCCGCCTGTCATTGGTTGTGATGGGATTGTGAAAACGTTTCGCGTTTTCACAATCCCATCACAACTTTTTGGGCTCCCGCAGGGAGCGATTCAAACGCAACTGCCCGGCATGGCTGAGTAGGTATGAATATTCATGAAAAACCGGCACACATGTGCCGGTTTTTCATGAATATTGCTGAAATCTACACGCGCGGGGCGGGCGGCGGCGGAGGAACATTCCCCTGGCGGCGCAGCAGATCGCGGATCTCGGTCAGCAGAACCACCTCTTCGTTGATCACTGCCTCTTCCTTCACCTCTTCCTTGCGCTTGAAACGGTTGTACACGCGCAGCAGCAGGAAAATGACCCAGGCAACAATCAGGAAGTTGACCAGCGCCTGAAGGAAATTGCCATAGCGGACCTCTGCCGTACCGACAGTGACCATCAGGCTGGTGAAGTCGATGCCACCGATTACGATGCCAATCAGCGGCATGATAATATCGTTCACCAACGATGTGACGATCAAGCCAAAGGCTCCGCCGATGATCACCGCAACGGCAAGATCGATGACGTTTCCGCGATTCAAAAATTCTCGAAATTCTCGAAGCATGGTTCAACCTCCTTCATTCAGAAGCATAACAATCAAAAGAGCACGACAAACCTCCCATTATGCTAGCACAAGCAGGAAGAAATTACAATCAAATATGTACATTTTTTCTACGGCTCTTTCGGAAATATGGGAATAGCAAGGGGAACGCCGCGGCGTTCCCCTTGCTATTCCCATATTTCCGAAAGACCATTTTCTACTTGTACTGCCACGCCGCTTCCGGTATGATATACCTATTCCGTTCGATCGCTTCAAACCATTATTCCACCGGAGGCAATCATGACAACCCCTATCCCACCCGCCGTTCCGCCTGCTACCCCGTCTGTTGCACCGGCTCCACAGGGCAACTCGAACCGCAAATTGTTTATCATCATCGCCGCGGTGGCCGCGGTATTGTGCCTGGTCGCTTGCGCCGCCATCCTGCTGTTGGGGCGCGGGTTGGGGAACATGGTGCAGAGCAGCATGGTTCAAGACCCGCAGCAAGCTGCCGAGCTGGGCAAAGAAGTGGCCGATTTTACCCTGCCGCGCGGGTTCGAACCGGTGGGCGCCATGAACTTTATGGGCATGAAACTGGCCATGTATTCCGCCGATACAGGGCGGTCGATGATTATGCTGATGAAAGTTCCCGGCGTGAGCAGCGTAAGCGAAGTGGATATGGACGCGATGCGCGAACAAATGGAGCGATCCATCGGCCGCCAGATGACCGACGTGCGCCTGATCGATTCCTATGAGACGACCATCCGCGGCGAACCGGGCCAGGTGATCATCCAGGAAGGCACATCTTCGGATGGCGTCCTTACCCGCATGCTGGTCGCGGTCTTTGAAGGCAAAAGCGGCCTGTCGATGATGATGATTATGACACCTGCCAACGAATGGGACCAGAGCATGGCTTCAGACGTGGTGAAGTCGATCCGGTAACCCGCGGCGCTCAATCGATCGTTTTGCCAGAAGCAGCCGGGGCGGAAGCATCCGGCTGTTTTCGCATCCACACTGCCATCCAATCCGGTTGAACGGTCTCCTGCACGATTTCAACCAGCTCGCGCTCTACCTGATCCAGGTCGACACGCTCGCGCAGGGTGTACTGAAAGCGCGCCAGGGCGTGTTCAGCATTGTACTTGCTGCGGTAAAAGCGCCGGTCGATCACTGCCTGGATGGCCCCGCGCAGGGGCGTAAAGAGCGCGGCGATGATCAGTGTGGTGAGCACCACGGCAGCTGGCGACTCCTGCCCAATGACAATCCGCGACGCATATTGAAAGACGATCACGCTGCCGAAGTACACCAGTGCCAGCGTGGCAGTGAGCGTACTGTATACCAGCGTGCGGCGGATGACGACGTCAATATCCCACAGGTGCGAGCGGATCACCGCTATCGTGAGCGATATCGGCGTGACAGTGAGCGACACAAACCATATCAGGTTCGAGAACAGGTATTCGGGAAGCAGCGCATTGTACGCGCCTTCTGGTTGCTGATAGTAGTTCAAGCTGGACATACCCATGAGAACAATCTGGACGAACAGCCCAAAAAGCACAATCTTGGTCTGCTGGCGCTCCAACAGGCTGGAAACCCGCAGGTAGCGGTACACCTGCGCGCCAAACCCGCTTAAGATGGCAAGCGACATAAGCGCCAGCAACATTCTGGACAGCGGAGTCCGGAGCATCATCTGATCCGCTACCGGCAGGAACATCGGAATGATCGATAACAGGACCATCGGCGGGATCATCCAGCGGAACGGGGCAGGCGTAACGATGCCGTTCGGGAAAGTCAGCATCAGAAGAAAGCCGAGCAGCGGAAAAACGGCTCCCTGCACCCGGTAAGACACCTCGGTCGACTGGCCGGTGAGCAGACTTTCCACCATTTCCAGCGGACCAGACATGGCAAAACCGAACAGCAGCAGGTAAAAGGAAACAAACGCGGCGGCCCGGTCCCCAGGCCGTCTGCGGTAGATGAGCAACCCCAGCCCCAGGCTCACCACGGCCGAAAGCAGCGAGGCCAGGCCTGAGGCCGCTGCCACGGCAACCCCCTGCGCGTTAAAGCCCTGCTGTACCGGCTGCTCAACGAACCAGCGGTAATACCCGGGCAGCGAGGCGACCAGGCCGCCCCAGGCCAAAAGCGCAGTGATCCGCCAGGTGGCGGCCACCCAGCCCGGCAAGCGACCTCCTCGCTTAAGAGAATGCTTCATTCTTCTAGTATGAGCCCCTACCATGCGGCAAGCGTTACGGGGCGCGTAACGGGAACACGCAGAAGTTGTCCGTTTGTTGGTGCGTTGGGACAGGGGAACTTCGTTCCCC
>JAEYTI010000252.1 GCA_023434145.1 Chloroflexota bacterium
CTCCAGAAGAGGCCAATTGGCTTGTTGCGCCGGGCAGCATGGAGGAAGTGTTCGTGGATGGCGCATCCGCTGCGCTAGTGCGGGGTGGCTGGTACGAGAATACGAAACAATGGGAGAACAAAGGGCATCTGCAGCTATTTGTCTCGCATAACGGGCAGACTTACCTGTTTTCCACCAACGAAGACAATATTCCAGTTGAAGAATTGATCCGCATCGCCGAGTCGCTACCATAAAGATTGTTGAAATCCTATACACAAACAAGGTGCCGCCTGTCGCGACACCTTGTTTGTGTATAGGATCGAGTATAATTTTCCCATGCCGATTCTCGACGCCCGCTCCCTGGAATTCTTCAGCCGCAGCCCCGAACAGACACGCCGCCTGGGCGTCCGCCTGGGTGAATTGATCGACCCCGGTGACCTGATCTGCCTGATCGGTGACCTGGGCGCGGGGAAGACGACCCTGGTGCAGGGCATTGCCCAGGGATGGGGCACGCTCGACGCTGTCTCCAGCCCAACGTTTGTACTGGTCAACCAGTACCGCCGCCCGGATGGAAGCTGCCTGTATCACCTGGACGCCTACCGCATGGCCTCGGCCTGGGAGGCGGAGGATCTGGACCTGGACCGCATGATCGAGACCGGCCCGCTGATCGTGGAGTGGCCCGAGCGGATTCAAGAAGCCCTGCCGGGCGAACATTTGCAGATTAAGCTGCGCTGGGTCGCCGACGAGCAGCGGGCCATGGCGTTCCAGGGCAGGGGCAAACGATATGAGGATCTGCTGGCAGAGTTTCGCAAGAAGGTTTTTGGAGGATAAGCATGCTGCTGGCAGTGGATACTTCTACGTCATGGATCGGGCTGGCGCTCTACGATGGGGTGCGCGTGCTGGGCGAAATGACCTGGCAGGCCAAGAATCATCACACCGTGGAGCTTTCACCGGGCATTCAAGAACTGATGCAGCGCTGCTCAGTGCGCACCATTGATTTGCAAGCTCTGGGCGTGGCGATTGGACCAGGTTCCTTTACCAGCCTGCGCATTGGGCTGGCAATGGTAAAGGGCATGGCGCTGGCGCTGCGCATTCCCGTGGTGGGCGTGCCCTCGCTCGATGCGCTGGTGGCAGCCCAGCCGGTGCAGCACAGCCAGCTCGCGGCCGTTTTGCAGGCCGGGCGCGGGCGGTTGGCCCTGGTTTGGTACGACGCGCTGGAAGGTAAATGGGTGGCGCGCGGCGAGCCGCAGATTACCACCGCCGATGAACTGGTACAACAGATTAGCAAGCCGACCCTGGTCGTGGGCGAGCTGGATGCCGAAGAGCGGCAGACCATACAGCGCCGTTATCGCAATGCAATCGTCGTATCTCCGGCGCAGTCGCTCCGGCGGCCTTCGTACCTGGCGGAGATTGCCTGGGAACGCTGGCAGGCTGGCAGCGTGGATGACGCTGTATCGCTCGCGCCGATCTATCTGCATGTGGCGGGGGCAATCCCGGCTTAAATGGAAGCCGAGTCGCGTAACGGTACGCTGGTGATCCGTCCAATGTCTATGGAAGATATTGGGCGCGTGCATGCAATCGATTTGATGTCTTTTAGCATGCCGTGGAGTGAGCGCTCTTATCGCTTTGAACTGACCGAAAACCGCAATGCTCAGGTGCTGGTGGCAGAGATCGTTGCCCCCGAAGGCCGCGAAGTGGTGGGGATGATTGTCGTCTGGGTGATCCTGGATGAAGCGCACATCGCCACCATCGCCACGCATCCTGATTACCGCGGGCGAAAAATTGGTCGCAAGCTGCTGGCAAATGGGCTGCTGGCGGCGTACAACCGTGGGGCGAGGCTTGCATACCTGGAAGTTCGCCGCAGCAATCTGACGGCCCAAAGCCTGTATGAGAAGTTTGGATTTTATGTGGCTGGTGAGCGGCCGCGGTACTATAAAGATAATAGCGAGGATGCCCTGTTGATGACCCTGGATTCTCTGGACCCCGAAATGCTCAGCCGCCTGGCCGAGTAAGATCGGGGCTGCCTGAGGAGGTGGATCTTGGAAACTGACGCGATACCTGGCGCGAACGCGGCCCAACAGACACTGAATGAGGTGACGAGCCTGGTTTCTGCGTGCACGCGCTGTACGCTCAGCGCATCACGCAAGAAGGCGGTCCCCGGCGAAGGACCCGCAGCGGCCCGGATCATGATGATTGGTGAAGGCCCGGGCTTTTACGAGAACGAACAGGGCCGTCCGTTTGTCGGCGCAGCGGGGCAGTTCCTCGATGCGCTTTTAGAGAAAGCTGGAGTGGCGCGGGCGGACGTGTTCATCACCAACGTGGTCAAGTGTCGCCCGCCGGGCAACCGCGATCCGCTGCCCGATGAACTTTTGGCCTGCGGCGAATACCTGGACCGGCAGATTGAGGCGATTAACCCGCTGGTGATCGTGACACTCGGGCGTTACTCCATGGGAAAATTTCTGCCAAACGTAAAGATTAGCGAAGTGCACGGCAAGCCGGTTTGGGTGCGCGCCCGGCTGGTGGTGCCTATGTTCCACCCGGCGGCAGCGCTACACCAGCCCTCATTAAAAACCAGCGTGGAGCGCGACTTCGCCCGCCTGCCCGAATGGATCGCTGAGGCGCGCAGCAGCTCGCATACGCTAAAGAAGCAGGTGGCGGAATCGCTTGCACCCTATTCGCCGGATGCTATGCCGCCCCAACCTATTCAAGAATCGCTGCTGGACATGTTCGATCCGCAGCCCCAGGTGGAAGAGACAAAGGATCAAGCGGAGAGCAAAAATCCACCCAGGCAGTTGAGTTTATTTTAAAAACAAGGTAAACTCAACTTACTGTAAGTCGATGGTTTTTACTGGGGGCAGGGGTGTTGGTCAATGCTGTGCCCACACCGCCCCCGGATTATATTTGGAAGCCAGGGGGTAGAAAAAAGGAAAACTATGGATACCGACATCAAGAACCAACTCATTGGCCGTCTGAAGGATCGTTCGGCGGTTATATCGATCCTGGGATTGGGTTATGTGGGCCTGCCGCTGGCAGTAGTATTCGCCGAGGCGGGCTTCAAAGTTGTGGGCGTAGATCCCATTCAGCAAAAAGTGGATATGCTAATGCGGGGCGAGAGCTACGTGATGGATGTATCATCCGAAACGGTCGCCCGGCTGGTGAAAGAGGGGCGCATTCAGGCCACCACCGATTTCTCGGTGCTGCAAGATGCCGATGCCGTCAGTATTTGCGTGCCCACGCCGCTGCGCAAGACCGGTGACCCCGACCTTTCCTTTATTATCAACGCCACCGAAGATCTGGCGAAGTATGTGCATCCTGGCATGGTGGTGGTGCTCGAATCGACCACCTACCCCGGTACTACCCGCGAGCTGATCCTGGATAAACTGACCGGCTGCTGCAACCTGGAAGTGGGTAAGGATGTTTTCCTGGCCTTCTCTCCAGAGCGCGTAGACCCGGGCCGCACCGACTGGACCACCATCAACACGCCCAAGGTTGTCGGTGGCATCACGCCCGACTGCACCGATGTGGCAACGGAGTGGTACTGCCAGGCGCTGGAGACGGTCGTTCCGGTTTCTTCCGCCGAAGTGGCCGAGATGGCCAAGCTGCTGGAGAACACCTTCCGCATGATTAACATCGGCATGGTGAACGAGTTGGCGATTATGTGCAACCGTTTAGGCATCGACGTGTGGGAAGTGATCGAAGCCGCGGCCACCAAACCGTTCGGTTTTATGAAGTTTACCCCTGGCCCCGGCCTGGGCGGGCACTGTATCCCGATCGACCCGCTGTATCTCTCGTGGAAGCTGCGTTCGATGAACTACACCGCTCGCTTTATCGAGCTGGCCTCCGAGATCAACACCGGCATGCCGCGCTTTGTGATCGGCAAGATCCAGGACGCGCTGAACGAGCACAGTAAGTCGCTGAAGGGCAGCAAGGTGCTGGTGCTGGGCGCCGCTTACAAGGCTGACATCGACGACCTGCGCGAATCGCCTGCCCTGGACGTGATCGGGCTGCTGCATGCCAAGGGCGCGGACGTTTCGTACCACGATCCCTACGTCAGCCACTTCCGCCACGACAACCTGGATATGACCTCCGTGCCGGACCTGATGCAGGCGGTGCGTGAAGCGGACTGCGTGGCAATTATTACCAACCACAAGGTGTACGATTACCCGGCCATCCTCGATGCCGCCAAGCTGATCGTCGATACCCGCAACGCGCTCGGCAAGCTTGGGCGCGAAAATGCCAAAGTTGTGAGACTGTAAGATGGCAAGGTATCTGGTAACCGGGGCAGCAGGTTTCATCGCCTCACAGGTGTGCAATATGCTGCTCGATGACGGCCATGAAGTGGTTGGCATTGATAACCTGAACGACGCTTACGATGTGCGCCTGAAGGACTGGCGGCTTGCCCGGCTGGAGAAGCGATCTGGCTTCCAGTTCGAGCAGCGTGATATCGCCGAGCGTGAGGCAGTGAAGCAGGTGTTTGGCGAGCACGGCAAATTCGACGCGGTATTTAACCTGGCCGCTCGAGCTGGGGTGCGCGCCAGCGTGGAGAACCCGTGGGTGTTCGTCAACACCAACCTGACGGGCACGCTCAACTTGCTGGAATCGTGCAAAGAGCACAAGGTACCGAAATTCATCCTCGCCTCCACGTCGAGCATCTACGGCGCAGACGCTCCGCAGCCCACGCCCGAGACGGCCAACAGCAGCTTGCCTTTGCAGCCCTATGCCGCCAGCAAAAAGGCCGCCGAGGTGATGTGCCACTCATACCACTACCTGCACGGGCTGGACGTAACCATCTTCCGCTACTTCACCGTCTACGGCCCTGCCGGGCGGCCCGATATGGTGATGTTCCGCTTCACGCAGTGGATCTCGGAGGGGCGCCCCGTGCTGCTCAACGGCGACGGCACGCAGTCGCGCGGCTTCACCTTTGTGGATGACATTGCCCGCGGAACCATTGCCGGTCTCAAGCCGCTGGGCTACGAGATTATCAATTTGGGCGGGCATGAGCCGATCACGATGAACGCCATGGTTGAACGGCTGGAAAACTTAATCGGGTGCAAAGCCAATATCGAACAGCGGCCCTTCCACAAGGCAGACATGCTCTCGAACCTGGCGGACGTGAGCAAGGCGCGCAGCCTGCTTGGGTGGAAGGCTCAGGTCAATCTGGCAGATGGAATGCGTCGCCTGGTCGAATGGTATCAGCAAGAACGAAGCTGGGCCAGCCAGGTGATTACCGAGTAATTGTTTTGTGTTTGTTGGCGCGACGTGGTCGCGCCAACAAACACAAAAATTAATTTTCGGATCGATAGTAACCCACATCCGCGGAGCAGGATATCAATGAAATGGTTTTCTTCCCAGGCCGTGCGCGTCTGGCGGCACGACTGGCGACGTGACATCCTGCTCCGCCGGGTGCTGAAGAACTCGTCATACCTGTTTGTAAGCAATGCCATCGGCGCGGTGCTGAGCATCGTCACGGCCAACCTGCTGGGTGTGGCTGGTTTTGGTGTGCTTGGCTTGCTAACAAGCTTCGTCTCGGGCGTGAATCGCTTATTCTCCTTCCGCATGGGCGACGTGGTGGTGAAGTATATGGGCGAGGCGCTAGCCCGTGAGGAGAGGGATCGCGCCGCAGCAGTGGTAAAAGCCGCCATGCTGGTTGAGTCGGTTACCAGCCTGGCCGCCTACGCCTTTCTCGTCATCGTCGCCCCGCTGGCGGCCCGTTACATAATCAAAGATGCCGTCACCAGCGATGCGTTGGAATCTTCACTTCTCTTGTTGTACGGACTATCGATCCTTGCCAATCTCACTACGGAAACATCCACCGGAATCTTGCAGGTGACCAACCACTTCCGCTCGCAGGCGCTCATTAGCCTGCTTCAGAGCGTGCTGGTAGCGGTGATGGTCGGCTTTGCCTACACACGCCAGGGTGGGCTGGAAATGGTCGTATGGGCCTACCTGATCGGTAGAATTATCCTGGGCACTGGGCCAATTTTGCTGGCCTTCTACTGGCTGCCGCGCGTGTTGGGCCATGGCTGGTGGCGCGCGCCGTTGAGCCTTCTGCCGCCGCGCCGCGAGCTGGTACAATTTGCCGTCAGCACCAACTTCAGCGGTACGATCAACCTGATCGCCCGTGACTCGGAAGTGACCTGGGTAGGGCTGTTCTTCAATACCACCGTGGTGGGCTACTTCAAGACGGCGCTTTCGATTATTACGTTAATTGTCATGCCCATTAATCCGCTGATCACCACCACCTATCCTGAGATCACCCGCGCATTTTCCTCCCGCAACTGGTCGCGCCTGCGCTCGCTGTTGCAGAAGGTCTCGCTCCTTGCTGCGGGTTGGACGGGCGCGGTGATTGTCGGCTTGGTGCTGGTGGGCCGGCAGGTGTTGTTTCAACCGTGGACGATTTTTGGCCGCACGTTTCAGGTCTATGACAGTGAGTTCGCCCCCGCGCTGGGCGTGCTGATGGTTCTGATGATCGGCTTTGGCTGGGCCAACATCTTCTTCTGGAACCGTCCGCTGATGCTGGCGCAGGGGAAAGCTGGGCTGGCGCTGCGGGTCGGGTTCTGGTCGATGCTGGCAAAGGTGTCGATTGCGATGCTGGTATTTGTGCTGCTGCCACGGCTTGGTTTGCCGCGCCCCGGCTATATCATGGAAGCAGCGCTGCTTTCGGGCTATTTTTTGCTCTCGGTGGGCGTGCTGGTGTGGAGCGGATTACGCGAAATTGACCGCGCGGAAGCTGCCGCCATGCTGCAAGGAGAGCCGGCATGAAGATTGCCTGTATTTCCACCTCGCGCGTGCCCTCCGATACCGCGAACAGCATTCAGGTGATGAAGGCCTGCCACGCACTGGTGCAGGAGGGCCACGAAGTGCGCCTGATTGTGCCTGCCGTGGAGGGACCGCGTGCGAAGTGGGAGCAGCTTTCCGACCGGTATGGGATTAGCCAGCCGTTCCCGATTGAATGGATTAGAACATTCCCCCGCCTCAAACGCAACGACTTTGCCTGGGATGCGTTCCATAATGCTCAGAAAACCGATGTAGATCTGCTCTATACCTGGACGATCCAATCGGCGGTGCTGGCGGTGATCACGGGAACACCGGTGATTTACGAGCTGCACGATCTGCCCACCGGGCGGCTAGGGCCGCTGTGGTTCCGCATCTTTTTACGGTTCGGGAAGCACAAGCGTTTGCTTCCCATCACGCGCGCGCTGCTGCATGCTGTGGAAAGCATATATGGAAAGATCGACCCTAAACAAGTCGTTGTTGCGCCCAACGGAGTGGATTTGGAGCAGTATGAAAACCTGCCCGGGCCGATGGGCGCGCGCGCCGCGCTAAACCTGCCCGAAGCCCCAACGGTGCTGTGTTCTGGCCATCTCTACGCGGGGCGCGGCGTCGACATCTTCTTGGGGCTGGCGGGGCGCTTCCCCAAGGCCAGCTTCGTGTGGGTCGGTGGGCGGCCCGAAGACGTGCAGATCGTTCGCGGCTGGGCAGACAGCCATGCCCTGAGTAACGTGCAGCTTACCGGGCACGTAGATCAGCGCCGTTTGCCGCTCTACCAGGCAGCCGCTGACGTGCTGTTGATGCCCTATGCCCGCTCGGTTGCCGGTTCCAGTGGTGGAAACTCAGCAGATATCTGTTCGCCGATGAAGATGTTCGATTACCTTGCCGCTGGCCGGGCCATCCTCAGCAGCGATTTGCCGGTGATCCACGAGGTGCTAAACGACACCAATGCCTGCTTCGCGCAGCCGGAGGACGTTGATCGCTGGTCGAAACAACTCGAACGGCTGCTTTCCGATCGCTTATTGCGCGATAAGCTCGGGGTAAAAGCCCGCGAGGATGCGCAGCGGTATTCCTGGCGTGCCCGTGCTGCCCTGGCTGTCGCTGGGATGGGAAAAAAGTAGGGTATAATCCCATTTCGGCGGTCGTTGCCAAAAGCTGGTCGAACTTCGTTGGGATCGCAGTGCGTGGACTGCGTCGTAGTCCACGCACTGCGATCCCAACGAAGGATCAATGTAGATTTCAAATTTTCCTTCAGGCCGAAATGGGTGTACCAACGAATCGTGCAATGAGCATTCGCTCCCGCGTGCTCTTTTCCATAGCAGCCGGGTCAGTGGTGGGAGCCGCGGTGGCCCTCTTCAGCCCAGGGCCGTTCCTATGGGCGTGGCTCGTGGCTTCTGTCCTGGCGATCCCGGCGGTGTATGGCTTGCTCGCCGGTTGGCATTGGGCGGGCGGTGGTCGCGCGTTGGGCTGGATCATTGCGCTGGCTTTTTTGCTGCGCCTGGTGCTGGGGGTTGGCCTCAGTCTAACGCTGCCTGTTTATGGTTATATCGATAACGAATGCCAGCAGGCGGGTTACCTGTTTAAGGATGCTTGCGAGCGCGATCGCGAAGCGTATTCCATTGCCCAGGGGAGCGAGGGTTTGTTCTGGGGTTCGGGCATCACGCTCGATAATGATCAGTACGGCGGGCTGGCCTTCCTCTCCGCCTGGATCTACCGCTATCTCAGCCCGGATGCCCACCGCAGCTTTCTGATCTTAATCCTGGGGGCCTTTGTTGCCGCGCTGGGGGTGCCGTTCTTGCACCGGGCGGTGCGCCTGCGCTGGCCCGCGCGCGTCGCGGCGATCGCTACCCTGATTTACGCCTTTTACCCGGATGGATTGTTCTTCACCAGCTCGCAAATGCGCGAGCCTTTCTTGCTGGGTTTTACTGCGATTGCCTTCTGGGCAGTGCTCTCTTTAAACCAGCACCTGCGCATCAGCATTATTGTGCTGCTCGCGAGCGTGCTCGGTATGGCATTCTTCTCCACGCGTGTCACACTGATAATTGCCGGGATACTGGCCATCTGGTTCTGGTTGGAATACTCGGCCGGGCGTGAAGGTCACCGATGGCAGGCGGTTTTCTGGCTGGGACTTGTTGTGGGCTTTCTTGGCATGCTCGTTCTTACCTGGGGCTGGTTCCGAAGCTCCACGCAGTACGATGTTCAGCTCACGCTGCTGAACTCCGGCCAGATTGCGACACGAATCAGTGAGATCGGCGAGCAGTGGCTACTGCCCTTTACGTTGGTGTATGGGCTCTTTCAGCCGGTGCTTCCCGCGGCGATCGCCGAGAGCAGCATCCCGCTGTGGAAGACCATTGTGATTTTCCGTTCTGCCGGGTGGTATGCGCTGGCGCCGTTCCTGGTGTATGGGCTGTTTACCCTGTGGCGGCAGGACGATCCGCGCATGCGGAGGCTGGCACTGTGGCTGATCGTATCAGTGTTCTTCTGGCTGATGGTGGCATCCCTGCGGGGCGGCGGCGACCTGACCGATAACCCGCGCTACCGCAGTTTGTTCTTGCCCTGGCTGGCACTGCTGGCTGCCTGGTCGGTAGATTGGGCATTGGCTCGCAAGGACGCCTGGCTATGGCGCTGGGTAGCCGTGGAAGGGATCTTCCTGGCTTTCTTTACCCACTGGTACATCAGCCGTTACTACCGGCTGTGGTACAAAATGGATTTTTGGACGATGGTGATATGGATCATTGGGCTAAGCGCCCTGGTGCTGGTTGGCGGCTGGGTATGGGACCGCTATAACGGAAAGTGGCGGAAACAGCCGCGGATGATGTAGTATAATCCCAGCGAATACCGTCTTTTAACTGAAAAAGGTTGGCTGCTCATGTTCGGCGAGTTTTTTGTGTGTTTTGTGAGGGAGTTGCCCGGCAACTCCCTCACAAAACACACAAAAACCGGACTTGGCTGGGTAATCACAAAAAGGTTATAAATGAATCTGTCAATCGTTGTTCCTGTGTTCAACGAAGATGAAAATTTGAGGCCGCTGTACCAGGCAGTCTGCGAAGCTGTCACTCCTTTAGAACTGGAGTGGGAAGTTGTTTTTGTGGATGACGGCAGCCAGGATAAAAGCGTTCAGATACTTGCCGAACTAGAGACCGTCGACCCGCTGCACGTGCGTGTGATTGAACTGCGCCGCAACTTTGGCCAGACGGCTGCCATCGCTGCTGGGATTGACCACGCAGTGGGCGACGTGATTGTGCTGATGGACGCCGATATGCAGAACGACCCGGCCGACATTCCGATGATGCTGGATTTGATCAACCAGGGGTACGACGTGGTCAGCGGCTGGCGTAAGAACCGGCAGGACAACTTCACCCGGCGTCTGCCCTCTGCGCTCGCCAACCGGCTGATTGCATGGGCTACGGGTGTATCGCTGCACGACTCTGGCTGCACGCTGAAGGCCTACCGCCGTGAGGTGATCACAGGGTTCCGCCTATATGGTGAGATGCACCGCTTTATCCCGGCGTATGCCCATTCTTATGGCGCGAAGATCATCGAAGTGCCTGTGCACCACCATCCGCGGCGCTTTGGCAAGGCCAAATACGGCCTGGAGCGCACCATTAAGGTGCTGCTGGACCTGTTGACGGTCAAGTTCCTCAACAGTTACGCCAACAAGCCCATTTACCTTTTCGGCGGGGCAGGGGCAGTGCTGATCATGCTTAGCGCGCTGGTGCTGCTCTACCTGTTCGTACGGCGTATTTTCTTCTTGGTCCCGGTACTTGAGTCGCCGCTCTTCCAAATGAGCACCATGGTCTTCATCATGGGCACCCAGTCTATTATGATGGGGCTTATCGCGGAACTGCTGGTGCGCACGTATCACGAATCGCAGGGCAAGCCTACTTACACAATCCGTAGAGGACCGAAGATCACCAGCAATGGACGCGAACGCATTCAGCCGTAAAGGACAGCCGGGCTGGATCTCAGGACCCGTCTCCCCGCTCAATGGCACGCGCATCTTTTTGGCCGGCGCATTTGTGCTGGCGGTAGCAGCCTGGTCTTCGTGGTTCGACCGCGCGCACGGCTCCAGCGGCGTTATTTCTACCCCCTGGATGTTTGTGCTTGGCGCGTACATCCTGATGGGCATACTGCATCTACTGGCGTTTATCCTGCTGTTTACCGCAGCCGGAAAGCGCCTGGAGCAAACCGCGGGGCAAGTCTTTGGTTGGGTGCAAAGGCTTGGCTGGCTGAATCTGCTGGCGGTTGTGTTGCTGTGGGTGGTGTTTGTCGGGTATCTCTATTTTGGGTACGACAAGGCATTTTCTGATTTCGCGCCGCGCGTTTGGATGTTCTGGCTGGTTGTGGGGGCGGGTGCGTTCTTCCTCACCGCCTTTTGGAAGCGACCCGCCTACTGGCATGCGCTGCTTGCGCTGCTAATCGTTTACGGCTTTGGCATTAAGGTCATCAGTTATGCGCCGGAGGTGACCAGCTTCCCATTCTCGCTGGGCTGGTCAGAAGCCAGCCGCTATTATTACGCCTCGCTGCCGTATGCTAAATCGCTTTTCGATATCGAGATCCCGCTTTCGTCGCTGCATCCCAGCCGGTATTTGCTGCAAAGCCTGCCCTTCCTGCTGCCAAACGGCACGCTGTTGCTCAGCCGTCTTTGGCAGGTGATTCTTTGGATTGTTCTACCGGTGCTAACCGGCCTGGCGCTCGCGCGGCGCTTTCAATTGTCGAAACCGCAGGCCTTCTTTGGGGCGCTTTGGGCAGGGCTGTTCATGCTCCAGGGGCCGGTCTATTATCACCTGCTCTTGTGCGTGATCCCAATTTTTTGGGCGTTTGACAGCCGCCGGTTCTGGAAATCACTGGTAATCGTCGCCCTGGCTTCCATATGGGCAGGCCTCAGCCGGGTTAACTGGATCCCGGTTCCGGCGATGCTCGCGGTGGCGATCTATGTAATGGAGCGCCCAGCCTGCGAGGTGGGGGATGTGCGCCATACTCGCGGCACGGGCGCACTCCGGCTTTGGAAAAATTACTTGTGGAAGCCTGCTGTGTGGGGTATTGTTGGGTTGGCAGTTGCCTATGCTTCTCAAGAAGCATACGTGTTCGTCTCTGGGCATGAGGATACCAGCGCATTTTCTTCGTCGTTCACCTCGGCCCTGCTCTTCTACCGCCTGCTGCCCAACCCTACCTACCCGCTGGGCGTGCTGCCAACCATCCTGCTGGTAACGGCTCCGCAGCTCATTTGGTTGGGTTACTTTACCGCCCGCAAAGGTCGCGAGTGGCATCTCCTGCGCCCGTTGGCACTGGCAGTTATGCTGCTTGTGCTGTTCATCGGCGGCCTGGTGGTGAGCAGCAAGATTGGCGGCGGCAGTAATATCCACAACCTGGATGCTTACCTTGTCTTGCTTCTGCTAATTACAGCCTACTCGTGGATGGGCCGCTTTGCATCGGAGGATATATCTGCTGCCCGCCCGGTGCGGCGTTCCTGGGCCATGCTTTTGCTAATGGTCCTCGTCCCGGTGATCTTCAATATGCAGATTTCCAACCCCTTCGCCCGGAGGAATATGGCCCAGGCGGAGTTTGATATTAATAAGTTGAGGCCTATCGTACAAGAGTACGCGGCACAGGGCGAGGTACTGTTCATCACCCAGCGCCAACTGCTTGTGTTCAATCTCATCCCTGGTGTGCCGCTGGTTCCGGATTATGAGTTGCTGACGCTCTCGGAAATGGCAATTTCCAACAATCAGAGCTATCTCGAACGCTTCTACGCGGACCTGCGCAGCCATCGCTTTGCCCTGATTGTGGTTGATCCTCAGAATGGCCGTATCCAGGACCCCCTCAAGGAAGGATTTGCGGAAGAGAACAACGCCTGGGTGACGCATATTTCGGTGCCCCTGATGCGGTACTACCAGACCGAACTGAACTTCGACACACAGGGCATTGACCTGCTGGTTCCCCGCCAGTAGCACTCTTGGCGCAACAAAGGAATGAACAAGTGATGTGGCGAGAGATGAACGCGCAGCCCAGCAACCATGGAGGAACATCTCGACACAGTTTCGCGATCCGGGCTGTGGGCTCGCTGCTCTCGCTTGGCCTATTGGTGTACCTGATTTTAGGGCAAGGCTGGCATGAGTTCCTAGAGGCAGTACGGCGCGTTCCTTTGAACGGGTTGCTGATGGCTGCTGTTTTGGTGCTCCTTTCGCGCATCTGCACCACTTTACGCTGGCTGATTCTGCTGCGTTATGCCAATAAAAGTATCCGTTTTCTAGATGCTTTCCGGTTAATGTTCGCGGGGAATTTTGCTTCCAATTTTCTCCCTTCCACAGTGGGTGGTGATTTGGTGCGGATGGGGGGCGCGGTGGCGCTGGGTGTCGACGCAGCTACCAGTATGGCGTCGCTGGTGCTCGATCGGCTGGTAGGGATGGCAGGCATGGCCTCTCTAGCTCCTGCTGGCCTGTTATGGATCACGCGCCCACAAGCTGGCTCGAATCAGGGCAGTGCACTTTTCGTCCTGGGTATGCTCACGGGACTGAACCAATCTCTGGAACGCTTGCCCGTGTTGGGCAAGCTATACAAGAAGGGCCGCCAGTTCTCTCTAAATCTGGTGCAAACTTCGAAGATCTGGTTCCGCCGACCGGCCAGCATTGCGCTTGCGATGCTTTTCACTTACGGGCACATGCTGTGCACCTTTTTAATTGTGTGGGTTTTCCTGCAAGGCATGGGGCAGTCCGTTTCGTTGTTGGCAATTGGCGCCCTGTGGAGCTTGAGCTACTTTGTCTCGCTGGTGCCTGTTTCCATTAATGGGCTGGGACTTCAGGAAGTATCGATCACCATGCTATACTCGCAGTTTGGTGGGGTATCACTGGATGCAGCTCTGGCCCTGGCTGTGCTCACGCGCATGCTGTTCTTGATCGCGAGCTTGCCGGGCGCCCTCTTTGTGCCAGGTATCTTGCGGCCCAGAAAAATGTCTAACCCCTCCGAAGCAAGCGATTCTTCTACACATATTATCTAAATCTACCGAGCCAATTATGCAGAACCAACTTGTTACGCTTTTCTTCCTCGCTATCTGGATCGCCTTGTGGGTTTGCGGCGGCTGGTTGATCATTTGCGGAGCCTTTCACACCGCTCGGAATGGGCGCGTTCCGCTGGCGTTGATTGCCGGGCTGACGGTCGATACCATTTTCGCCAATATCCTCGGGCAGTTCCTGCCATTGCCGCTTGCCTTTTGGCTGGCTGCCGTACTGGTTCTTCTGCTTGGTGTGGTGCTGGCGTGGGGGCAGAAGCTTTCCGATCTGGTTCGCGTTCCGCTGCTGCCGGGGCAGCTTCTGCTGCTTGCCGGGCTTACCTTCTTTTTTACGCTTGCTGAACGTGGTGCTGCCATGTTCGACGATTACGCGCATATACCCACCCTGTCGTTGATCGCAACCGGTGACATTCCGCCGCACTTCGCGCTCAACGCCGAGGTAACGTATGCGTATCACTATTTCGTCATGCTGTTCGCATCGCAGTTTACGCGAATCGCCGGGCTAAAGATTTGGACGGCGCTCGATATTGCCCGTGCGCTGACGTTTGCCGTTACTATTGTTTTGGCGGTTGTTTGGACGCGCCACATCACGCGCAGCGCCATAGCTGGGATGCTTGGGGGGTTTTATGCTGCACTGGGCATGGGCACGCGGTGGCTGCTGCTCCTGCTGCCGCCCCCGCTTATTTCGATGATCTCCCCGTACATTACGCACATCGGCTCGGCACGCGCCAGCGGCAATACCTTTGATGTGGCGATATGGAACTATTGGAAGGTCGACGGCCTGGATCCGGTAGCGATCCCGCTTGCTTTTGCAAACGGAATTTATGCGCCGGGGGTGCTGAACATCAGCGGGCCGAACAGCACGGCTGGCATCGCAATCCTCTTGTTCTTCCTTCTCACGTTCAACCGCTGGCGCGGCTGGCGGGGGGCAGTCGTCACCGCGTTGATGATCGCTTCTGAATGGCTGCTTTCCGAAGCCGGCATCGTGTTAAGCATTGCCGGATGGGGCGGCATCACCCTGCTGCACTTGATCCAGCAGCGTGTGCGGAACGGAACCTTCCGCCTTCCGCCATCGCTGATGCAGTGGCTGGCCGTCATCGTGGTAGGCAACCTGATCGGCGCGGCGCAGGGCGGCGCGTTCACGGATATTGTCGCCACCTGGCTGCGTGAGATCCAGGGGCAGGCAGTTCAGTCGTACCAGACGGTGGGGTTCACATTCTCGCTGACGCCGGTGATTGTTTCGTCGCACCTGGGCGTGCTCTCACTGTTGAACCCGGCGCAGTTGCTGGTCGCGTTGTTTGAGATGGGGCCGGTCATTTTGGTGCTGCCACTGCTGGGTTTTTGGGGCGTAAAGGCCTATCGCGCCGGGCGCTGGTACGAGGCAGTGGTGATCTTGTCTGCATTCCTCTCCTTAGGGACGCTGTTCATCACCTTTACCGGGTCCACAGGCGTGCGAAACACTTCACGCCTGTACAGCTTCATCCTTCTATGCGGGTTGTATGCCGTTCCACTGGTCTGGCTGTGGGTAAAGCAGCGCTCCGAGTTGTGGAAATGGGTCGCTGGCGCGCTCATGGTAATGTCGATGTTTGGCGGGTTGATCGTGCTTTCGGTGAAGATGGTCGCCATCCAGCACCCCGTCTATCCGGGCTTTATCACAGAGATGGATGCGGTAATGTATGAACGGTATTGGAACGACCTGGAGTCAGATGCCCGCATCTTTGACCCGGCACCTGGGCGTGCGGTTGCTATTTTCGGCCGTCCAACCCTCGGCGGAGAAACCTGGTTTAAGATGTCGGATGAATGGCGAGATTGGCTAAGCGTTCCACGGCCTGTAAAACTGCGTGATCTTGGTTTTACCTATATCTACCTGGATAATTACTATTACAACTCCCTTCCGCCTGCGCTGCACAGAGACCTGAATAGCTCGTGTGTCAAGCAGATTGACCGGATGGAAGACAATATGGGGAACTTCCGTATCCTGTACGATATAAAGGACTGCCGTTAACAAAAAATCGGCTCTTTGGGAAGTGTCGTGGTTGTAGGGGAACGTTGCGAAGCAACGTTCCCC
>JAEYTI010000271.1 GCA_023434145.1 Chloroflexota bacterium
CCCACACCCCCACCCCCCCCCCCCCCCCCCCCCCCACTTAGCCCGTTCCAATCTGGGCGACCGGGTCGCCCAGATTGGAATATCAACATCTTATGCTGCCTGAAGTTCTTTGGCGCGCTCCGCGGCCTCTTCGATCCCGCCGACCATGTAGAATGCTTGCTCGGGCAGATCGTCGTGCTTGCCGTCGAGGATTTCGCGGAAGCCGCGCACCGTTTCGCGCAGGGGTACGTAGCGCCCCTGCCGCCCGGTGAACTGCTCGGCCACAAACATCGGCTGCGAGAAGAAGCGTTCGATCTTGCGCGCGCGCGATACCGTCAGCTTATCGTCTTCGTTCAGCTCGTCGAAGCCGAGGATGGCGATGATGTCCTGGGGGTCCTTATAGCGCTGGAGAACCCGCTGTACCTCGCGCGCCGTGTTGTAGTGTTCCTCGCCCACAATGTTGGGGTCGAGGATGCGCGAGGTAGAGGTCAGCGGATCAACCGCCGGGAAGATGGCCTTTTCCACAATTGAGCGGTCAAGCGCGATGGTCGCGTCGAGGTGGGTGAAGGTTGCCACTGGGGCCGGGTCGGAGTAATCGTCCGCCGGAACGTAAACGGCCTGCATCGAGGTGATCGAGCCGTTCTTGGTGGACGTAATGCGCTCCTGCAGCTCGCCCATCTCGGTTGCCAGGGTGGGCTGGTAACCTACCGCTGAGGGCATGCGCCCGAGCAGCGCCGAAACTTCCGAGCCCGACATGGTGAAGCGGAAAATGTTGTCGATGAAGAGCAGCACGTCGCGGCCCTGATCGCGGAAGAATTCCGCCATCGCCAGTGCCGTGAGGGCTACGCGCAAGCGCACGCCCGAAGGCTCATTCATCTGACCAAAGACCATTACGGTGTCTTTCATAACGCCCGATTCGAGCATTTCGCGGTAGAGCTGGGTGCCCTCGCGCGTTCGCTCGCCCACGCCAGCGAACACCGAGTTGCCCTGGTGCACGGTGGCGATGGAGCGGATCAGTTCCATGATGATGACCGTCTTACCGGTACCGGCGCCGCCGAAGATGCCCGTCTTGCCGCCTTTGGTAAAGGGAGCGATCAGGTCGACCACCTTGAGGCCGGTCTCAAACACCTGCACACCAGTGGACTGCTCCTCAAATGTGGGCGCGGCACGGTGGATGGGGTAGCGCGTCTTGGTATTGACCGGGCCTTTGCCATCGACCGGCTGCCCCAAAACGTTGAAGATACGGCCCAGGGTCTGCTCACCAACCGGAACTTTGATCGGCGCGCCGGTGCGGTAGACGGGAACTCCGCGCTGCAAGCCATCGGTGGTGCCCATTGAAATGGTGCGTACCCAGTTGTTCGTCAGGTGCTTTTGGGCTTCCAATACGAGGGTTTCGCCTTCACCCATGGGGATTTCGAGCGCCTCGTAGATATCGGGCATATTGCCTTCCTGGAACTGCACGTCCACAACACCGCCCTGGATCTGCACGACACGACCGGAATTGGTTCGTTCCATAAGTACCCTCTTTCTAACCCTGGCCCAGCGCTTCCGCGCCGCCAGAAATATCCAGCATCTCGTTGGTAATGAGCTGCTGGCGAAGTTTGTTATATTCCAATTGAAGCACGTCGATCAGCTCGTTCGCGCTCTCGGTGGCATTCCGCATGGCGACCATGCGCGCCGCGTGCTCGCTGGCCTGCGCCGAAAGGATCGCTTGATAAATCTGCAGCGCGGTGAAGCGCGGCACAATCTGGTTGAGCAGTTCTTCCTGGTCTGGCTCATAGGTAAAGACCGCGTTGGTCCTGTTCCCTTCGGCTTGACACGCATCGCCCGCGTCAAACGGCAGCAGCCTGCGCACAACCGGTTCCTGGTAAACCATGCTGCGGAACTCGGTGTACGCAAGCCAAATCTGGTCGTATAGGCCTTGCTGAAAGTCGTCTACCAAAAGCCTACCGATTGCCGAAACATCGGCATAGGAAGGCGGGTTGGGCAAGTTGCTAAACTCGGCGATCACGTCTTTGCGGCGGCGGATGAGCAGGTCGCGGCCTTTGCGCCCAACCGTCACATAGCTGACCGGCACGTTCATGGCATTAAAGTGGGTCAGCGTCTTGCGCAGGATGTTGACGTTGTACGCGCCGGCCAGCCCGCGGTCGCCGCTGACCATTAGCACCAGCACTTTGCGCACCTCGCGGCGCTCCGTCAGCAGCGGGTGCAGCGAAGTATGCCCGGGCTGGCATGCCAGGTGAACCAGCACGCTCCAGGCTTTTTCAGAGTACGGACGGGTAGCAAGTGTTGCTTGAACTGCCCGGCGCACGTAGCTTGCCGATACAGTCTCCAGCGCCCGCGTTACCTGGGCCAGGTTTTTAATGCTCCGCACGCGGAGCCGCAATTCACGGGTTGAGGGCATGGCAGCTCCTACTGGAAGGTCAGGTTAAAGGCGCTGAGCGCCTCGCGCAGCCGGGCCTCGGTCTCCTGAGTGATCTGGCGCTTTTCCAGCACGTCACGCCCGATCTCGGGATAGCTGGTTTCCATGTAGCGCAGCACGCCTTCTTTCCAGGCGCGTACCTTTTCGGACGGGATGTTATCCACAAAACCGTTGGTACCGGCAAAGAGCAGGATCACTTCTTCGTCGAGCTGGTAGGGCTGGTACTGCGGCTGCTTCAGGATCTCTTGCAGGCGCTGCCCGCGGTTGAGCTGCTGTTGGGTTGCTTTGTCCAGGTCAGAACCGAATTGGGCAAAGGCAGCCAGCGCGCGGTAAGCGGCCATATCCAGGCGCAGGCGGCCTGCCACCTGGCGCATGGCCTTGGTCTGCGCGGAACCACCCACGCGCGATACCGAGATACCCACGTTAATGGCCGGGCGGATACCGGCGTTGAACAGGTCCGCCTCCAGGTAAATTTGCCCGTCGGTGATGGAGATAACGTTGGTCGGTACGTACGCCGAAACATCGCCCAGCAGGGTCTCGATGATCGGCAGCGCGGTCAGCGATCCGCCGGTGCCCTTCACCTTGACAACTTTATACTGGTCCATGTTCTCCATAGCCTTGTGCGCTTCCTGCGCCTCGTGGATGGAAATTGGGCCGGTGTAGGTCGTGCCGTTCACCGCATCGGAAGTATCAGCCACTTCGCCGGCGAAGTCCTTTTTGACGATTACATATTCTTCCGCCAGGCGGGCGGCGCGCTCCAGCAAGCGGGAGTGCAGGTAGAACAGGTCGCCGGGGTAGGCTTCGCGTCCCGGGGGGCGACGGATGAGCAGCGATACCTGGCGGTAAGCCCAGGCGTGCTTAGAAAGGTCGTCATAGACCACCAGCGCGTCGCGCCCGCTTTCCATGAACTCCTCGCCGATCGCGCAGCCGGTGTAGGGGGCAATGTACTGCATAGCGGCAGCTTCATCGGCGGAGGCCATCACGATGACCGTATGCTCCATCGCGCCGGCCTTCTCAAGAATGGCGAGGATGCGCGCCACGGCTGATTTCTTCTGCCCAATGGCGACATAGATGCACAGCAGGCCCTTGCCCTTCTGGTTGATGATGGTATCGAGCGCCAGCGCGCTCTTGCCGGTCTGACGGTCGCCAATAATCAGCTCGCGCTGGCCGCGACCGATCGGAATCATCGCGTCGATGGCGATAACGCCGGTCTGCACAGGGGTATCCACATCCTGACGGAACACCACGCCCGGCGCGATGCGCTCGATGGGGCGGAATGCAGTGGAGGCGATTGGGCCTTTACCGTCTACCGGCTCGCCCACCGCGTTCACCACGCGCCCGATGAGCGCGTTGCCCACCGGAACCGAGGCGATGCGCCCGGTGGTGTACACCGACATGCCCTCTTTTACCGTGGCATAATCACCCAGGATGATGACTCCGACCGTGTCTTCTTCCAGGTTGAACGCGATGCCCATAACGCCGTTGGCAAACTCTACCAGCTCTTGCGAGCGGACTTTCGACAGGCCCTTTACACGCGCGATACCATCGCCGGCTTCGTCGACGGTACCAACGTCTCGCACATCGTACTCCGGGCGAAACGTGTCAATCTTCTGCTGCAAATCAGAGGTGATTTGCTGAATCAGGTCAGACATTGAACCTCCCGTCAAGGATGGGGTACATTTATCCACCGCAATCCCCGCCGGAATGCGGGGCGATGGTTTTGGTTTTTGATCAAAAAAATCGGGGGGCGCGGCCTTTTCTCTCCCTGGCCTTTCCCTATATACGAGTAATATGATACTCGAAAGCAAAATGAATGTCCAGCAAAAAGGGGATGAGAATTGTACAATTTAGAACAAAGAGGGATGCGACGCTACGCGAGAGCGCCCCTGTGCCTTTCTATCGTGGCTCAATCAAAAAAATTGCTTGACTCTTTGCATCACAAATCCTATACTTTAAATTACTTATTCCTAATTATTCCATAACACCTTTGGAGGCAATTCGATGGCAACTTTCACGCGCATGCCGCGCTATGACGTCCGCAATGATGGCGCAGGCCCTTACGGCGTCTTTTACTGCGACTGCTGTTCTCGCGAGTTCCGCAGCCAGCCGGACGTGATCAACACCGTCACGCAGGATATTGGCAAGCAGGCCCTGGGCGGGCTGCTGCGCAAGCTGCCGGTGGTGGGCAGCATCGCTGCTCAGAACGTGGTTGGCGAAGATCCGCGCTACAGCTATAAGATGACTCCCGCGCAGGTAGAAAAAGCCTGGCAGCAGGTGCAGCCGCACTTCCGCCAGTGCCCAACCTGCGAGCGCGTTGTGTGCCTCTCAGACTTCGACACGCAGTCTGGTTACTGCCAGGATGATAGCCCCCGCACCGGTGAGATCGCCGAGTCACGCGGCGAGCAGGCGGGCGCGGCGCTGAAAGGCTTTGCCACCGCTTTTGGCCTGGGGGACGTGATGAAGAAGGCAGAAGAAGCCGCGCGCCAGGTGCAGCAAACGCTGCCCACCTGCTCGAAGTGCGGCACACCCGCCGCGGTTGGTACAAAATTCTGCCCCGAATGCGGCGGCACCATGATCCAGCCGGCCACAGACACCTGCCCGAGCTGCGGCGCGCAGGCAAAAGGGGCCAAGTTCTGCCCGGAATGCGGCGCAAAGGTTGAACGCGCCCCGGCATTGACGCACTGCCCAAGCTGCGGCACAGAGACGAAAGGCGCCAAGTTCTGCCCAGAGTGCGGCGGAAAAGTAGGGTAATGAAAAGCGAACCGGGGTCAGCAACTGCTGACCCCGGTTCGCTTTTCAAAGGCAAACTAACCAGAGAAATACTGCAGCGCCAGCCGCAGCCGCTCCTCCACGTCTGATGATGCATCGCGGGGGATGGCCTGGATTGCCATCTGCGCTTCGACAATGCTGTAGCCCAGGGCAGTCAGCGCTTCCAGCACCGACTCGTCAGTAGCGCCTATCGCCACGCCGGCCATCTCCATTCCGTCACCGCCGCTGATCTTATCGTGCAGGTGGAGCTGAATCTTTTGCGCCGTTCGCTTGCCAACACCCGGCACGCGCGAGAACACTTCGCTCTGCTCGTTGAATACTGCACGCCGGATGGCGTCAACAGACAGCGTAGAGAGAACCGCCAGCGCAATCCGCGGGCCTACGCCATCTACGCCCAGCAGCAGGTTGAAGAACTCGCGTTCAGTTTCCGTCTCAAACCCATACAGCGCCAGCAAATCCTCGCGCACGATCAGGTGGGTGAACAAGAAGACGCGCTCCATCACGCGCAGCCGGGCACGCACCGGCGCGGGCACGGCAACCTGCAACCCTACCCCACCGCCAACCCGGACGATCACGTGTGGATCTCCAATGCCAATGACTTCGCCTTCAACGGATGCAATCATGGGTTATCTCGCCTCTGATTCAGAATTTCGTACAGCACAACAGCAGTGGCAACCGCCAGGTTGAGCGAGTCGGACCCGCCGCGCATGGGGATGCTGACCACTGCGTCACATAACTCCAGGTGATGCGCCTGCAAACCCTGCCGCTCACTGCCCATCAGCAGCACGATTGGGTCAGGGTAACGGCAGGCATGGTAGTCTGCCTGGGCCTTATCGGACGTGCCAATCACGGCTGTGCCTTCGCGCTGCTTCCACGCCACGAATTGAGCAAACTCCGCATGGACCAACGCCTGGGTGAACAGCGCGCCCATGCTGCCGCGCACAGCCTGCGGATCATACGGATCGGTGGATAGGTCGAGCAAGATGACGCCCTTCGCGCCGACTGCATCTGCTGTGCGCAAGATGGTGCCCAGGTTGCCCGGGTCCGCGACCGAATCGAGGGCCACCCACACCTCTCCCACCCGAGGGTGAATTTTGTCCAACGTGTGCCACTGCTGGCGCACCACTGCAGCCAAGCCCTGCGGGCCTTCCTTCACCGAAAGCCGCCGGAAAACTTCTACGCCAACTTCCAGTGTCTCCACGTTTTTCTTTCGCTGCGCTGCTACGAGTTCCCACCCAAATTCACTCTTCAGCAGCTCTGGCGCTACGATCAACGTTTCAACCGGTGCGACTTGTTCTACCGCTTCCGCGACGATACGAAGTCCTTCAATCAGGAACGTGCCGCTCTCTTGCCGGGCTTTGCGCTCGTGCAGCTTGCGGATCGCTTTGATTCGTTCGTTGGCAGCACTGGTGATCATGCAGGCTCGCAGATGTAAACGAGGTAATCACTCTGGCTGGTCAGCGGTGAGCGGTCAGGGCCACCGAATCGATCGACTACGCGCAAGCCGGCCCGTTCCAGCAGGCTTTCCATCTCCTGTGGGAAGGTGTACCGCAGCGGCAGCGGCGCGGCATACCGTGTTTCGCTGCCATCTTCGTTCTGCACATGGCGATACGCCGTTTCCGTCTTTACCTGGCGAATCTCATCGTACACGTCTGTACCGGTTACGCGCACCGTGCGGCCCTGTTCATCCTGGTAAGTGAACCAGTCCTTCTCTTCTGGGGCGCTCTGCAGGCGGCTGGGGTGCGGGAAGTACAGGCTCATCACAAAGCGCCCGCCTGGAGCCAGGTGCTCGCGGACGCGGGCCAAATACGCGCGCTGGTCGGTCCGTTCCAGCATGTGCATGAATACGCTGCCGCTCTCGAAGATCATGCGGAACAGCTGGCCCAGGTGATAGTCACGGGCATCTGCTACCAGCCAGTGAATGGTCAAGTTACCGGCCTTTTGTTTTGCGCGCTCGATCATCCCCGGCACAATATCTATCCCGGTGATCTCATAGCCCGCCTGTGCGATTGGAATAGTCATGCGCCCGGTGCCGCAGCCCAGATCCAGAATTGGCCCGCCGGTCTCCTGCGCAACAGACAGGTAGAACGGCCCTTCCGGCTCAAAATCCGGGTTCTCCTGGTCGTACAGCAAAGGGTTTTCGTACTCCGAGAGGTTATCCAGCACAGTAAACCTCCTATTCAGTCCTGAGGAGGATCGAGCAGCGCGCGCATGCGGTAGCTTTGCAGGTGGCACACGGCCACCGCCAGCGCGTCAGCGGCATCGTCCGGGCGAGGCAGTTCTTCGAGCTGCAAAATGGCCTGCACCATCATCTGGATCTGGAGCTTCTGCGCGCCGCCATAGCCGGTGATGGCCTGCTTCACTTCCATCGGCGTGTACTCACTCACCGGCATGCCCTGCTTGGCCATCTCCAGCAGCACCACGCCGCGCGCCTGCCCCACCTGAATGGCATTGGTGACGTTGCGCTGGAAAAACAACTTCTCCACCGCCCCAGAGTCTGGGCGGTGGAGAAGCATGATTTCGAGCAGTTGATCGTGCAGCATCAGCAGGCGTTTTTCTTGCGCCATCCCCGCAGGGGTAAGAATTACGCCGTAAGCAACAACCGCAAAGCCCCGTTCGGCCGTTTCTCGCACCAGGCCGTACCCGGTTGTTGCTGTGCCCGGATCAATTCCCAAGACCAGCATATGCCGGTTATTCTTCCGATTCGAGCACTGCCATAACCTCGTCGGAGATGTGCAGGTTGGAGTACACGTTCTGTATGTCGTCCATTTCTTCCAGCGCTTCGATGCAGCGCATTACCTGCATTGTCTCATTCGGGCCGAGATCCATTTCTTGGTTGGGGGCCATGCGCAGTTGCGCCTCATCGGGCGTAATGCCCGCACCGCGCAGTGCATCCGTGATGTTCTTGAACGTCTCTACAGGGCCGGTGATCTCGATCATGTCGCCTTCTTCAGAAACGTCGTCTGCTCCGGCGTCTGCCGCAAGCATGAAAACGTCATCAAAGTTGACACCCTTCGCAGGGAACGCGAAGTAGGCCTGGCGCGTAAATTGCCAGCCTACCGAGCCGGCCTCGCCAAGATTGCCGCCACTGCGCGAAAGAATATGGCGCACTTCGGCGACGGTGCGGTTGCGGTTCTCGGTAACACATTCGATCATCAACGCCACAGCGTGCGGCGCGTAGCCCTCGTAGGTCACCTGCTCAAACGCGGCGCTGTCCTTATCCTGCCCGGTCCCACGGCGGACTGCGCGTTCGATATTTTCCTTGGGCATGTTTTGCGCCCGTGCTTTATCAATCGCAAGCCGCAAGCGGAAGTTGGAATCAGGATCACCACCGCCTTCACGCGCAGACATGACGATTTCACGGGTCAGGCGCGTAAACACCTGGCCGCGTTTTGCGTCAGCCGCGCCCTTCTTTCGCTTAATAGTTGCCCATTTTGAATGACCAGACATACCTGTTCTCCTAGTAGTTCACCGGATTGGGAGCATTTTCCTTGGTGAAATTATACCATGCGCATGTACGGCTGTGGAGGTTGGACGGATCGCGCAGCGAAAATTCCCCTGTAAAAAACGCATTTCCACCCAACAAATGCCAACTTCTTTGACCGAAAATCTTCATAAAACTTCCTTACAGGCGATTAACAACCCCCAAATTAGCCTTCCCTTCCTCCAAATTGTTACTAGAATGTAACTAATTCCAAATCCGGAAAATAATACAAAAGATTGGATTTTATGTTCACAAAAACACCCGCGTCAAAAGACGTTAAACAACCCTGCCATATCTTGCTGCTCGTCATCTTATTGATTGGATCTTTTATGCCCGCATTCTCCGCTGCAGCCATCATCCCTGTTAGTGGTCTCGCCTCGTGGTTCTTCCCCACGAGCCAGCCCGCAATGCCGGTCTCTCTGGCTCCCGAGAAGAATCCTCCCACCCAGGAAACAATGATTTCGCTCAACGAGTTCGTCAACACCGTTGTTGACGGGCAGAGCGATATAGTCGTTGGCCTGTATGTTCCGGGCGTGCTCGCGCTGCCAGTTGGCCAGCAGCCCAAGGGCAATTCTGGCTTCGTCACCCGCGAACCGAATACGGCTACCCAGTTTGGCCTCGCCGGGCAGTATGGCACCATTGGCATACTGGCACACAACGACCTGGCCGGCGCGCAGTTTTCCGGTGTGATCCCCGGGCAGTACGCGATCGCGGTGTTCGGTGATGGCCGCATGGAGTACTTCCTGATCGACTCGATCCAGAAGTACCAGGCGCTTTCCCCCACCAGCACATACTCCGACTTTGTCAACCTGGACGGTTCGAACGAACTTATTTCGGCCGGTCAGTTGTTCAACCGCGTGTACGGCCCTGGTAACCGCATGGTTCTGCAAACCTGCATCGAAGGCAACGGCGATCCTTCCTGGGGCCGCATGTTCATCATTGCCACCCCGGCAACAAGCCAGGTGCTCTCAGTCGTCAGGCAGACTTCTTTCGTGCTCGAATTTGCCAGCTTTGGGCTAGCCACCCGCTAATTTCCTAAAAAACTTTTCTAGAATCGCAGCGCGTGGCCAACGGAGTTGGTC
>JAEYTI010000312.1 GCA_023434145.1 Chloroflexota bacterium
CTAAGTACAAACACATAAGTCATGCAAGGTTGGCCCCGATGATCGACAAGATCTTCTCCGGGGTTTGGTTATAGCGATGAAAGAAATCATAAGCAGCTTCGATCAGCACTTTAACAGTCTCAAACAATTCGCAATGCGTCACTTCGCGCCGAAAATGCCGCCAGAGCATTTCAATCGGGTTTAACCAGGGGCTATATGTCGGTAAGTACAGTAACACTAATCGCCCGGCAGCAGATCGAACCACCGCCTCTACTTCATCATCCTGGTGCGCCGTAAAGTTATCCCAAGCCACAAAAATGGTTCCCGTTGGGTGCTTGTCCACCAGTGCTTGCAGCAGTTCCGCGACCTCCTGACGCCGCTTTCGCCTTCGGATCAACACCACCGTTTCTCCAGTATGGTAGTTGACCGCACCAAGCCCGTAGTGAACCTTTGGTTGCCCTGGTGTAGGGATCATCACCTGCTGGCCTTTTGGGCTCCACATCGCTCGCAACGTCGGGAGCCAGCTCACGTTGAACTCGTCCGCATAGTAAAACACATCGCCTGGCTTTAGTCCGTCTCGCGCTTCTTCAATCTCCTTTTTTTTACCTTGTATTCTGGGTCGGGACTGCTGATTGTATGTTGGGGTTGGCTAAAGACAATCCCCTCTTTGGCTAATTCCCGGCGAACCGTTTCGTGTGATACCCGTAGCTCGGTTTCTTCCGCCAAATAGTCGGCTAATCTTCGCAAGGTCCACATGGAATATTCCAGTCCCAGACTGCGCGGTCTCCTGCGAACCACTTCCAGCAATTTCGTGCGGTACGCTTCGGTCACCGTTGTGCTTCGTCCTGGCCTCGTTGTATCTTTCAGACCCTCGACCCCTTCGGCCAAGTAACGCTTGAGCCAACGTAAAACGGTGATGTGGCTCTCCCGCGTAATTTCCGCGATTTCCTCGGCTTTCAGCCCTTTCTCAGCCGAAAGTAGAACCATTTGCGCTCTCGTCCGGTAGCGTGGCGTCGTTGTCTTTTGATACAGTTCTTCCAAATCGGCGAGTTGTTCCCCCGTTAGTGGTGGCACTTGAACTCGTTTCATGCCCCCCATTATACCTTTCAGAATTTATGTGTTTGTACTTAGTAAGATCCTGGATTCAAGAAGCTTATGCACTGGTCAAGCTCAACCAGTTTGAAGAATCGATATTGTATTCAAAGAAAGGCTTTCAGGCCTTGCTCGAGGGGAAGGGTTTCTATCCGGAACCTCGGGAAAATGTGCTTGAGTATGGACTAGTAGAGGTTATACAAGCACTGGCGCATTATCAGCAAGACCCCCAGCCGACTAATCAAGCTCGCATACAACAGGCATTGACCAATTACAAAGCGGAAAACCTTGCTTATGGTCGGTTAGGCTATCCTGTGATTTTTGACCTTCAATTCTCTTATCCTCATATCATTACTCCTGTTTTGCCCGGATCTGATCGAAATCTTGATTAGTCAAACGGGGGGCTTGCTCGCCTTGTAAGGCAAAAGGATCCTAATGAATTACTTTAACATCAAAAGGTACGACCACCAACAAACACTTGGGGGTAGACTTTAGTGGAAAAACCGTTTAAAGAAATTATTTCTTAACCAATAACCGTTCAAGTTGGCTATCACATATTAAGATTCAGAGGAGCATCATGAGAACATTCTTTCGCACTTTTCAAGCATTCATCCTTTCATTCATCATTTTTACAATCTCACTCCTCCCCTTAAACAAGGTAAGCAGTTCTCCATCTGTAAACCAGTCGATAGAAACGGCCTGGGTGGTATGGGAGACAGGCATTCCCATCCAGAATCTAAGCCAACAAACAGATGAACTGTGGGCTGGCGGTTATGTCAAGCACGAAATAAGAAGTCCTCGAATCGCCGGTTTAAAAAGTCCACTTTTCCTCAACTGAAAAGTCCAGTGCGATTCTTTAACATTTCTTAGCGCTCCCACAGCCGGACGTATTTTCTGGCACCGGTTGGCATGCTACAATGCGTTTACCTGAGCGGAGGATAGAGCGCCGGTGGAGACCGACTCGAGCGCCGCCCGGGTGCCGTAGCCGCGGCAGCTTGCCGAGGGCAGGGGCGCATCACCGCTACCCGCAGCTTCACCCCGTGGGGCAAGGTGCTGGAGCAAAGCGGGCAGAGCGACCTGACCTCCGGCTACCTGGGCGGGATGCTGGACGCGGCTACCGGCTTGATCTACGTCGGCAGCGGCCAGTATCTTGGTACTTCACTTACGAATGCAGTCTCTGTAGATAGGAAAACTGCATCTTGCGCTATATCGTTATCCAATCATTCTTCAACGCGACTACTACCGCCTTCGTCCGGTTCGGGACACTGAGTTTGATCATAATCTGCTCAACGTGGTGGCGCACGGTGCGTTCCGCAATGAATAGCTCCCGCGCGATCTCCTGGTTGCTCATCACCGCTGCCAGGCAGTTCATGATCTCTCGCTCGCGCCGGCTTAGCGGCGAAGGCTGGTTTTGCTTTGCTCCGACCCGGGCTTGCAGGTTTGCCATCCTCATAAACATTTGACTAAATAGTACAATTAATACCCAATTGTGCTACAATTCACACAAGCACAGTCCATCAGGTAGATGGTGCTGGTTGGTGAGCCCATTAGCAGCGGTCTCACCAACCAGCATGAACTACCACGGCTATCGTTATCAGGGAGGAAGGAAAACAATGAATGTGAGCATGTGGATGCAAGCGCTGCGCATTATCCCCAAAATTTCCAAAGAAGAATGGGCGCGCCTGGACGTAATCTCGCGCTGGTTGATCTCTACCCGCGCGGCGGTGCTGATCATGACCTTTGTCTCGGCCACCATCGCCGGGATCCTGGCGATTGCCGCAGGGCAGTTCAACTTCTGGTACTACCTGCTGCTGGTGATCGGGCTGGTGTTTGCCCACGCTACCAATAACCTGCTCAACGACCTGACGGATTACGACCGGGGGGTCGATCGGGATAACTATTTCCGCACGCAGTACGGGCCGCAGGCGCTCCAATCGGGGCTGATGACGCGCCGTGAGCTGCTGACTTATGCGGCAGTGACGGGGCTGATCGCGCTGGTGGCGGGGGCCATTTTAGTCTTCGCGCACGGCTGGCTGGCGCTGGCGCTGCTGGCGGCGGGGGCCTTCTTCGTGCTGTTCTACACCTGGCCGCTCAAGTACATCGGCCTGGGTGAAATCGCCGTGATCCTGGTCTGGGGCCCGCTGATGATCGGCGGCGGCTACTATGTGATCACCGGGCAGTGGGATTGGAATGTAGCCCTGGCCGGGCTGCCCTACGCGCTCGGCCCGACGACGGTAATCTTCGGCAAGCACATTGACAAGCTGCGCGAAGACAAGGCCAAGAAGATCCACACATTGCCGGTGATCCTGGGGGAAACGGCCTCGCGCTACACGGTGATGGCGATGATCGCCTTGCAGTATTTGCTGGTGGTGGCGCCGGTAATCACCGGCTTCTTCACCCCGGCCATGCTGCTCGTGCTGCTCGGGTTGAAGGGCGCTCCGGCGGTGCTCAAGATGCTCAGCCAGCCCAAGCCCGAGACCAAACCCGCCGATGATCGCACCGGCTGGCCGATGTGGTTCGTCTCGGCCGTGTTCGTGCACAACCGCGGCTACGGCATGTTCTTCCTGCTCGGCCTGATCCTCGACACAGTGATTAAATTGGTGTTTTAATGTTATTCTCTCGCCTACAGCGAGAGAATAACATTAAAACACCGTTAGGGCGGGCAGTTGGGTATGAATCGCTCCCTGCGGGCGACTCAAAAAAGGAGGATGGGAGTTTTTGTCGCACTTCGTGCGACAAAAACTCCCGAAATTCTTTCTATAGGCGGGCGAAGCCCGCGTTTCAGAGGAAAAGCCCCTGCGGCTGAGCAGTTATGAATACCGCTCCTGCATCGCGCATAGCAGGTCGATTACCTGCTGCGCGCGGTTTTCTTGCTCCTCCAGCGTAGAGAGCCAGCGGTCGGCGGCGAGGATCACGTCCTCATCCGCTCGCGGTGTGTCGAGCGCGTGCCTCAGGGCGTGCCCGAGATCAGAACCTCGGGCAAAGAGCAATTCCTGCCCTGCCCTTTTGTCGTATTCGATCAGCATACGCAGGATCGCCATCGGGCTGTACCCAGCCTGGCGCAGCATGCGGATCACCCGCACCCGCCCCACTTCTGCCGCGCCGTACTGCCGATAGCGGTTGGTCTTGCTGCGCGGGACGGTCAGCAGCCCGCTGCGCTCCCAGTTGCGGATCACGTCCGTGGTGAGACTGAGCAGCTTTGCCACGTCGCGGATTTGCAGTGGAGCACCCGGCACGGGGTCCACCTTCCCTTTGGCCCAGCTTTCCAAAAATGCCACCGCCGACTCAGCCAGTTCGCGTTCCAGCCGCACGGTAGATTGGCAGCGGTAGGCCAGGTCGACCGCGTCCGTCCATTCCTGCGCAGCCGCCTGCTTCACCACGTCCACCAGCGCGGCGCGAATATTCGGCCCGGGATAGACACCTTCCATCGCCAGCCGCGCCAGCCGCATCTGGTCGAGGTGATAGTCTTCATACAGGCGGTAGCCTTTGGGGCTGCGCGTTACCGGCGAGATGAAGCCGATCTTTTCATACAGGCGCACGGTGTTGGCATGGCAGCCCACGGCTTTGGCAATCTTTTCCGTGCTCAGGCGGTTGAATGGCATCGTCAGTTCACTTCCAGTTCATCAATTTCCAGCCAGGCTGGTTCAGGGTTGGGTGAGGTGCCCATGCGCAGCCTGCCGTTGGGCGGGAAGGCTGCGTACTGGTTGTCGATCCAGATCACCAGACCCAGCGGTGGGCGCGGCTCCACCGGTGTGGCGAATACCTGCACGCCATCCACAAAAAACTGCGCTTCGCGATCGCGCCAGTCGATGCGGTAAGTGCGCCACACGGTCGGGTCGCCCGGCACCAGCGCGGCGTCGTCTTTGACAAACAACCCAGCAGCCTTGCGAATCAGCCGGGCGGCAGGCGGCAGCGCCATTAGCGGCAGGGCCAGCGCGCCCGGCGCGAGCAGCAGGCTGGGGATATTCGCGCTGGCAAAGGTGGCTGCCAGCAAACCCTGGGCGGGGTGATGGTCGTGGAAGGCCAGGTAATTGGGCTGGCCGGCATAGAAGAACCACACCGCGTTTGGCAGCGCGGGCAAGCGGCGGGCGGTTCCGCCAATGGCAAAGCTCATGCTGAATGGATCATTCCAAAAACCGAACCCCCACGTTCCGGGCAGGTCCGCAGCCGAAACCCGCGCTCGCAGTTCCAGCCGCAGCGGAGCCCGCCATGGGAACGTTCCGCGCGGAAGGCCCATGTAATCATCCAACTGCGCCCAGCGATATTTTCCGCCCGGCCCAGCAGGGATCTCCATGCGCTGAAGTCCCGCGTTGGTGGCCGAATCAGCAGCGCGAACAGTGCCACCGCCGGTTTCACGCGCCTGCAAAGTTACTTTCATACCAAAATTATAGCCAACATTGACCAATCTTTGATCTTTCTCCCCCCGGTGGGTATTCCTTTTTGCTATGCGCATCCGTAAGATAAGAGGGGGATTGTATAATGGCGGTGGAATAGGGAGCAGGAGATGTCATCGAAAACCAATCAAAAGCAGCAGGTGCAGGAGCAGTACGGCGATTCGAACAAGCTGGACCTGCGCAACGAAATCCAGGAGAAGTTCCGCACGCGCGGCACGCCCTGGTTCCGTTGGGTGTTCGATCACCTGAACTTGCCCGACAACTGCCGCATTCTGGAACTGGGCGGCGGGTCGGGGACGTTGTGGGAAGAGAACCGCGAGCGCATCCCGCCCGGCTGGCAGATTACCGTCACCGATCTTTCGCGCGGCATTTTGCGCGCCGCCCGCGAGCGGGTGGGCGACAGCCTGCCTGCCCGGCACTTTATTACCCTCGATGGTCAGCACCTGCCCTTCCCCGCCGGTCAGTTCGACTGCGTGCTGGCAATCGGAGTGCTGGATGCCGTCCCCGATCTCAAACAAGCGTTGAGTGAGGTATGGCAGGTGCTGCGGCCCTCGGGTGTGTTTGTGGCCTCCGCAGGTGGGCCAGCTCACCTGGTCGAGCTGCGGCGTTTGCTGCGCCCCTATCTGCCCGCCGAAAAGGTGGAAAGCCTGGGCGGAGATGATGCCCATTTTGGCTTGCAGAACGGCGCGCGCCATCTGGAGAGCCAGTTTGAGGAAGTTGCCCAGCACAACTACAGCGATATGCTGGTATTCGAAACGCTCCAGCCCATCCTCGACTACGTGCTGTCAGAGCAATCACTGGTGTGGGATGTGCCTTTAGATAAACTGAGCAAGTTTGTACATCACGTAAAGGATGTGATGCAGTCTGAAGGGCAAATCCGCGTAACAGTGCAGAAGGGAGTTTTTATCGCGCGGAAGAAGGCGACAGCGCACCAATAACGGAACGAGAAACGCCCGCGGTGCGGGCGTTTCTCGTTCCGTTATTGGTGCGCGGAAATCCACACTTGCACGGCGCGAACCGTATCCTCCACGGTGGCGCGGGTAGTGTCCAGCACTTCCAGCGGCGGATCGCCCTCTCCGGCGTGATCGATGAACCACTGGTTGAATGCCAGCATCCCGCCGACAAATTCCTTGCTGCCCGAGGCGCGCCAGCCGGGGCGCGATCGCAGCCGCTCCGCCAATATTTCTGGCTGGCATACCAGCGCGAGGTAGTAAAGTTTAGAAAAGTAGCGTCGCTCCAAGCATGGCTCGATCTGGAAGGGAACGATGCTTCCGTACCACGCCACCGGCTTGCCGCCCTGGTTGATATTCTTCGCCATCCGTAACCATACCTCGCGGTAGTCGCGGTAGTCGTTCTCAGGGCAGTTAAACTCGGGCCGCCACAGAATGTCACCCTCCAGGTGCACGCAGGAGGAGTCCGCCTGGGCCATGCGCAGCGCCAGGGTCGATTTGCCCGTCCCGCTGGCCCCGCTGATCATAAACAGCGGCAGGCGCAGGAAGGGCGTCGCTCCGCCGCAGCGCGGGCAGATTGCGAGCGCCCGGTCGCCTTCCAACGGTTGGATCGTTTTTTCTACCGAATATTCTCCACAAATGGGGCAAACGTTGAACATAGAGGGATTGTCGCATAGAAGCAATATGCTGTCCATTTGTCTATGGATTACTGCCCAAAATACGGATATCCAGCCAAATATAGAGCGTTATAATCAACTTTGGTCACGACTCAGGCTCGGTGGGTATTTGGGAGTTTTGTGAGGGGTCTGCTTCGCAGCTCCCTCACAAAACTCCCAAATACCCAGATACGGCCGAGTAGTTACCAACCTTGTTGTTTCTGAAACCAAAAGTACCGGTACCCCGTAAAGGTATCAAGAGAGCGATAACCGTATGAAAATAACCCTTTCCTCTCCAAATCCCCCCGCTAAGGCAGGCCCGGTCGCCATTTGGGCTGCCATGATCGCCGTGTACATCGTCTGGGGTTCTACTTACCTCGCCATCCGCTTCGCAGTAGAGACCATGCCGCCCTTCTTGATGGCCGCCGTGCGCTTTTTGATCGCTGGTTCGCTGCTGTTCGTCGTCCGCCGTATGGCCGGCGACCCCATGCCCACTCGTATCGAAGCGCGCGGCGCCGGGATCGTGGGCCTGTTCCTGCTGCTAGGCGGCAATGGCGGCGTGGTGTGGGCTGAGCAGACCGTCCCCTCCGGTCTCGCGGCGCTGATGGTCAGCTCGTCCCCGCTGTGGATGCTGCTGATCGAAGCCATGTTCCCAGGCGGGCGCAAGCCGTCGCTCCGCGCCCTCGTCGGAATCGTAATCGGCTTTATCGGCGTGCTGGTGTTGTTCTGGCCCGGTGAAGGCGGCGGGCTGGCCGGTGTTGCGCCGCTCGGCGCAGGCGCATTGATCTTCGCGACGATCGCATGGTCATTTGGATCGATCTACAGCCGCCACCTGCGCCTGCCCTCCTCGCCCATGATGGGCACCGCCGTGGAAATGATCATCGGCGGGCTGGCCCTACTGGCTGCGGGTGGTCTAACCGGGGAGTTCAGCCGCTTGAACTTCGCCGCCATCGCGCCAAGCTCAATGCTGGGGCTGGCGTACCTGATTGTGTTTGGATCGCTGGTTGGTTTCAGCGCCTATACCTGGCTGCTGCGTGTTGCCCCCACATCACTGGTATCTACATATGCCTACGTGAACCCGCTGGTGGCGCTGGTACTGGGCGCGCTGATCGGCAGTGAAACGTTCGGCCCCCGCACGCTAATTGCCGCAGCGATCATCCTCGGCTCGGTGGCGCTGATCACCATGCAAGCGCCGAACCGCACGGAAAAACGCCAACCGGCAGCTGAACCGGTGGAAGACTGCGTTTAACATCCATGATCCGGGCAGATACCCCGGTTGTTCACCGCTCATGAAAGGAAGGAGATCGGACATGACAGAAGGAAATTTTGTACCCCCAGAAGGCGACCAGACAACATCACAAAGCACGGGGCAGTCGGCAGAGCAGAGCTGGCGCGAGGTCGGCAAGCAGTTTGAGGAATTGGGCGCTACTTTGGCGCAGACCGTCCGCGCAGCCTGGGAGCGCGAAGATACGCAGCAGCGCGTGCAGGAAATGCAGAACGGGCTGGAGAAGATGGTCCAGGAAGTGCGCGGCGCGATCGATGACAGCATGAATACACCGCAGGGCCAACGCATCCGAGAAGATGCCAATCGCGCAGCCGAATCGCTGCGCACCGCCGGTGAGCAGACGGTGCAGGAGGTGCGCCCGCAAATAATCAACGCTCTCCAGCAGCTCAACAATGAGCTCCAGCAGTGGATCAACAAGATGGAGAACCGCACCCAGCCACCGGACGAACCCATGAACGATGATGATGGGGTAGCCGGGACGGCTTAAGAAAGTCTGATATTTTGTGATCTCGCGCATCCTGCGCGAGATCACAAAATATCAACGCAAACGGAGAAGCCGCCTCGCTGCCTCTTGCAGCGTGCTCTCTTTCTTGGCGAAGTTCACGCGCATCCGGGAAGTACCCTGTTTTGCGCTGCTGCCCGGCGGGGCATAGTAGAAGCTCGATCCCGGCACCATGGCCACGCCGATTTCGCGCGCGATGATCTCGGCAAAGGCACGGTCTGGTGACCATCCGGGGCGGGCATACTTCCGCTCGTCCCATTGCAGCCCGGCAAAGTCGACCATAATGTAATAGGCCCCTTCGGGCGGGCGGAAGGTGAACCCGGCCTGTTCTAGCGCGGGGATCAGGATGCCGCGCCGGTGGCTGTACTCGGCGCGCAGGTTGGCATAGAAGTCTTCAGGCAAGTTCAGCGCGGTGACCCCCGCAGCCTGAAATGGCGCCGGGGCGCAGATGGTCATATAGTCGTGCACCTTGCGCAGCAGGGCAGTGATCGGCGGGGCGGCAACCGTCCAGCCCACACGCCAGCCGGTAAGGGCGTACGTTTTCCCCAACCCGCTGATCGTCACCGTGCGGTCGTGCATTCCCGGCAGGCTGCCGATAGAAACGTGCTCGCGCCTGTCGAACAGGATGTATTCGTAGATCTCATCCGTCACGGCAATCACGTCAAACTCCTGGCACAGCCGGGCAATCACCTCCAGCTCGCCGCGGGTGAAGACGCGTCCAGTGGGGTTGTGCGGTGTGTTGATCATGATAATTCTTGTGCGGTTGTTGAACGCCGCTCGCAGTTCATCGGGGTCGAGGGTGTAGTCTGGCTCGCGCAGCGGAACAAAGCGTGGAATGGCCCCTGCCAGGAGGCACGCGGGCAGATAGTTCTCGTACCACGGCTCCAGGATCACCACTTCGTCGCCGGGGTCGGTCAGCGCCATGATGGTAGACATCACTGCCTCGCTGACTCCGCAGGTCACGGTCACGTCCGTCTCAGAATCGGTGAGAATTTTGTTGTATCGCTCTGTCTTGCTTGCCACTGCCCAGCGGAAATCCGCTGTACCAAAGGGGAAGGTGTACTGGTTCTCGCCCTGCCGGATGGCCTCCACGGCGGCAGCAAGCACCTCGGGCGGCGAGTCGTAGTCGGGCAGGCCCTGCGAAAGGTTCACCGCCCCGGCTTCATCGCCCAGGCGGGTCATCTCGCGGATCACCGACTCCTGGAACGGTTCGGTGCGGCGGGCAAAGGGTCGATTCATCGGCAGCATCCTCGCTTACATCCTGATCATAAAGTTGCCAACCCAGGTATAGGCCGCCCAGCCAATGACAAACAGCGCTGCAAAGATCGCGGCGATTTCACTGTTCATCAAGCCAAAAACGACTCCTAGCAGCCCCAGGACAGCAAGCCCAATAGTATAGGCGGTAAGGACTCTACGCCCGGTCCGGCCGTTTGCCGAAAAGACTCCCGCGATCGGGATGGACATTGCCAGCAAGCCCAACCCCGCCAGGCTGATAATCCCCCACCCCAAGAACAGGGTGGATGCCAGGAGGGTAAGGCCGCCAAAAACCGATAATCCCATCCAGTTTGCGGCAGCCGTTTCATCTTTGGTGAGCACCTGCCGCCCGAATTTATCCAACCGCAGCACCAGGTTGAAGAGCGGCCTGGAGATCCACGAGATGAAAACAAAACCCACGTAGAGGACCAGGATTGGGGTGGATATCGCTGCGACGCTGGGATCTGCCTGTGCCGCGCCCCGTAGAAAGCGCACCAGGAACCAAAGCCCAAGGATCATGATCCAGCGCGTGCGAGAAGGCAGCCGCTCCATCCAAAGGAAGTAGCTGAGGATGGGGCGGTAGAGGATGCTGCGCGCCTTCATGGCTTCGACGATGCCGCGCCGCGCCCATTCATTGTTCGGATTCAGCCGCAGCGCCTCGCGGAAGTGCTCCAGCGCTTCCGGACGCCTGCCCGCGTGCAGGGCTGTCCAGCCCATGTTGGCGTGGGTGGTTGTGTTTTCCGGGTCTCTGCGCAGGGCCGTCTCAATCACTGTGCCGGCTTCGCCCTGGCGGCCCAGGTGCACCAGCGCCATTGCTTCCAGGTTGGCGCAATCCACATTCTCCGGATCAATCGAGAGGCCTTTGCGCGCCGATTCGAGCGCGTGCTCAAAATCCTCCATGTCCAGGTAGATCTTGCCCTGCATTTTGTAATAATCGGCATCTTCCGGGTCGATCCGCAGCGCCTCGTTGATGGCAGCCATTGCCTCTTTGTTGCGGTCAGCATGGTAATACACCATCGAGAGAACAAAATAGGCGTAGTCAAAGTATGGGGCCAGGCCCACTGCCTGCTGCGCCTCCGCGATCGCTTCATGCGATTTTTCCTGCGCGGTCAGCGCCAGGGCCAGCAGCGCGTGCCCCCGGGCATCCGCGGGGTCGCTTGCCAGCAGTTGGCGAGCTTCCACTTCCGCCTCTTTGGGTCGTCGGTGCTGGAGCAGCAGGGCCACTCTCGAAAACCGGTTGGTCTCCATCATCGCTCCTTAGAAGAGCTTGCGCCCAAATGGACCGGAGCCTTCCATCCGGTTGAGATATTCCATCACGTCATCGTACAGGCCGCTCTGGTTAGCGTACATGGCATAGTTGCGCGCCGAGGAGAACCACTCGCGCGTGGTTGGTTTCACCTTTTTCGTCACCGCCTGCACATCCTGCGTCTGGATCTCGACCAGCCCGCCTTTCTTCATCGCCTCACGCAGCTTTTGCTCCACGGCCTGGTCCACCACGCCTTTTAGATCCGCGCCGGAGAAGCCGCTCGTTTCGCGTGCCAGCCGGTCGTAATCGATCTTACCCACCGGTTTGCCTGCCAGCAGCAGCCGCAAGATCACCGCCCGGGCTTCCTGATCTGGCGGCGGAACGAACAGCACCCGGTCGAAGCGCCCGGGGCGGCGCATGGCTGCATCCATATGCCATGGGGCGTTGGTCGCCGCCAAAACCAGCACACCTTCATTCGATCCGGCTGCCCCATCCAGCTCAGAGAGGAACTGGTTGATCACCTGCCGCCCGGCACTGTGACGCATATCCGAGCGGCTGGCGCCCAGCGCGTCGACCTCATCGAAGAACAGCACGCAGGGCGTATTCACCCGGGCCAGATTGAACACCTCGTGCAGCTTGCGCTCGCTCTCGCCGATATACATATCCATCACGTCGTGGATGCCAATGGAGAGGAAATGCGCCTTCACCTCTCCGGCAGTTGCGCGGGCCAAGTAGGTTTTGCCACAGCCGGGCGGGCCGTAGAGCAGGATTCCGCCACCGGCCGTCTTGCCATAGGCCTTATACAGTTCGGGCTGCTCCATTGGGTGGATGATCTTGATGCGGATCTCGTCCTTCAGGTCCTCCATCCCGCCCACGTCCTTAAAGGAAATGCCGGGGCGCTCGAGCTCCACCGCAGATGCGCTGCGCTCGCCTTCGACCGGTACGCGCACGCGTTCTTCCTCTCCATACAAATCGTCATCATCGTCCGGCAAAATTGGGGGGTCGGCTGGCGCGGGAGCCGTCACCGATGGCGGCTGTACCGGCGCTACCGTTTCCAGTGTCTCATCGCGCAGGTCGGGATCTTTGCTCACCGCCTGCTGGTAGGCCGAGGAAGCCTTGTCTGGCTCGCCGGTTTGCTGATAAGCGCGGGCTGCCAGCAGATACACCCGCGCTGAGGCTTTTCCCCGGCGAAGCAGATCTTCAAGAATCACCAGGGAGACAAAGCCTTTGTTCTGTTGGTAATAGGCCTCAGCAAGCGCAAGCTTCATATCGTCATCGTTGGGTGAAAGGTCCAGCGCCTTGCGATACTCGCGTTCCGCCTCGGCGTACTGACCGCTCTCCAGCAGCAAATCGGCCAGGTGCCGGCGCAGCGGCAAAGAGTCGGGCGTAGCTTCCAGCGCGGCGCGCATGGCCTGGATCAGCGCATCATTTGCGGGCACGGTTACACTCCGGGTGCAATTGGATTTTTTTGTAG
>JAEYTI010000319.1 GCA_023434145.1 Chloroflexota bacterium
CCCACAACGCAAGGCAGGAGGGTGAAGCCCGCGTTTCAGAGGATAGGCCACTGTGGCTGAGCGGTTATCCATTTTAATATCATCCGCAGTCGTAGAATAATTCTATCTATAAAAGGGAGTCCCACGAAGGTGGGACTTTGTTGTCCTGGCTGCGGCTTCAGCCGCCCAGACTCTCTGAATCCCACTCCTCCATGCTCCTTCCCTCCGGATCAAACACCACCTCTCCTGCGCGGATGGTCATCTGGCATTCCAGTTTGTACGGCCCGGCCATGCGGAAGCCGCCGCAGTCGGTGTAGGCAAAGTTGCCTTCGCGCAGATCAAATACGGCCACGTCCGCATCTAACCCGGGCGTGAGCGTGCCGAGTGCGTGCCGTCCGATCACCCGCGCGGGCAGGTACGTCGTCCGTGCGATGGCTTCGGGCAGCCCCATGCCCATGTTGAGGAATTTCGAGATGGTGTTTTGCAAGCTGATTACCGGGCCGTTGACGTTGTCCATGTGCAGGTCGGTGGAGATGGTATCGGGGACGAAGCCCTGGCGGTAGGCGGGTACCGCCTGCCGGAACCAGAAGCTTGCCGCGCCGTGGCCCACGTCAAAAATCACCCCGCGCTGGCGGGCGGCGAACAGGAAGTCGCTCACCTTGCCCTCACCGGTGAGCACAGGGAACTGCTGCGCGAACACGTGGGTGTGGATGTCGCCGGGGCGCAGCTTGTTGAGGATCAGGTCGGGGTAGGGGCGCTCGGGCGGGCGGGGCCAGAAGTCGGCCATCAGCGGCAGCCCGCACATTTCCGCTGCATCCAGGGCGCGGTCGACCGACGACCACGGCGGGTGCTGCGCATCGAACGGGGCATCCACCCAGTAGTGGGCGGTCTTGATGCCGACGACCAGTTCGGGGAAAGCCCGCGCCACCTCCGCGGCAGCGCGCGGGGGTCCAGGTCTGCCAGCGTCTGCTCGGACTCTTTTTCCACCATGCCCAGCCGGGCAATGTTGACGAAGGCCAGAATCCGCACCCGCGACTTGTCGATGGTGTGCTCTTTAAAGTCCAGAAAGTGCGCCGGGCCAGCCGAGCCGGTATCCACGGCAGTGGTCACGCCTGAGGCAAAGAGGTGCGCGTCGGGGTTGACGCTCTCAATGTAGCTGCCGGGAGTTGGGCGGAACTTGTAGACGTGGGTGTGCAGATCCACCAGCCCGGGGGTAACGGTCAGCCCGCGCGCGTCGATGACTTTGGTGGCGCTACCGGTGACCATTGGCCCTACCGCTGCGATTTTGCCCCCGCCGATTGCCACATCTGCCGTGGTGTCAATGCCGTTGGCGGGGTCAATCACCCGCCCGCCGCGCAAGAGAAGATCGTAGGTCATGCAGATATTATAGATGCAAACAGCGCGGACAAGCATCCGCGCTGTTTGCATCTATCAGAAGAAAAATATAGGTTTTGAAAACGCGAAGCGTTTTCAAAACCTACCCCAGCGTGATATGTGTTCCGGTCTCGCCCCGCATGGCGCGGCCGATGTTCTCGGGGTTGGTGATGATGGCTTCTTTGCCGCCGTTCTCCAGGTACCAGATGGCCGCCTGGATCTTGGGAGCCATCGATCCCTTGGCGAAGTGGGTGCCTTCGGCCAGGTACTGTTTGGCTTCCGCCAGGGTGATGCGGTCGAGCCACTGCTGGTTGGGCTTGCCAAAGTTGATGGCTACCTTCTCTACAGCCGTGGAGATGAGGAACAGCTCGGCCTTGAGCGAGCGAGCCAGCAGGCTGGAGGCAAAGTCTTTGTCAATCACTGCCGCTACGCCGATGTAATCGCCGTTGCCCACATCGATCACCGGGATGCCCCCGCCGCCAACGGTGATCGCCACCACGCCCGCGTTCACCAGTGCGGTGACGGTATCCAACTCGACCACTTCCTGCGGGAGCGGTGAAGCGACTACCCGCCGCCAGCCGCGCCCGGCGTCTTCCACCACGCTCCAACCCAGCTCGCGCTCGCGGCGGCGGGCTTCTTCCTCGCTCATAAAGCCGCCAATGGGCTTGGTGGGGTTCTTGAAGGCAGGGTCGTTGTTATCCACCAGCACCTGGGTGATGACGGTGGCGACGTTCTTCTTGACCCCGCGGCGGTACAGCTCGTTTTGGAGTGTCTGCTGGAGCATGTAGCCGATGAAGCCCTGGCTCTCGGCACCGCAAACGTCCAACGGAACTTCTGGCATCCCTTCCACCTTGCTAGCGATTTCTGATTGGCGCAGGATAAACCCAACCTGCGGCCCGTTGCCGTGCCCAACAGCGACCTCCCAGCCCGCTTCGAGCATGTCCGCAACGTGGAACATCGACTCTTTGGCGGCCTGATACTGGTCTCCAGCGGAGGTGCGCTTCTCGTCTTTGATGAGCGAGTTCCCACCAATGGCGATCACTGCTGTTTTTCGTTTTTCCATGAAAGGGCATTCCTTTTTATCAAGTGAAGAGGATGATTTCCAACACAGGTGGTTGGAGATATATTAAACCCGATAATTTCAATTTCCGCAATAGTTGTCAGACAAATGAGTTTTTTATTGGATATGGTAGTTGTGATTGGAGTGCAGCTGCACTCCCGTCACAACTACCATATCCATCAACAACGCCCGTAACGTTTTCGAAACGCGCCCGCGGTACACTGGAATTATGAGAAGAATCATCGCGGTTGGTATCGTGGGCCTGGCTTTGCTGTTTGAGGTTTTATACCTGCTTCTCTCGCGCCTTACCTATACAGATCGGATCGAGCGTATCAGCAACAGTGCGTTCATTCTCTTCGCCTTGGTGGGCGCGGTTCTGGCGGCGCGGCATCCACGCAACCCAGTGGGGGTGCTGGTTGCCGTGCTGGGCCTGGCGATGCTGGGTGGCGCGTCGTTGTTCGAATACTCCACGCTAAACCTTTACCCCGCCACCGCTTCTGCCCCCTTTACCGGCGAGGCGGCTTTTATCAACATGCATTTTTGGCCGCTCGTTCTTCCCTGCCTGGTGATGATCTTGCTGCTGTTTCCAGATGGTCACCTGCCTGGGCCGCGCTGGCGCTGGCTGGTGTATGTTATTGCGTCTGTCACACTGCCGCTGCTGCTGGCTACTACCGTGGTGGGTTGGCCGAACCGCCACCTGCTCGCCAGGATGAACCTGGGCCTGATCCCGTACAACGAACCGCTGCAAGTGATGATGTCCGTCTTCAATGTCTGGAATCTCGTGATGATCGGCGCGCTGATCCTGGCGATTGCCAGCTTCCTTATCCGTTTCTCGCGCTCATTGGGCATTGAACGCCAGCAGATGAAGTGGTTTGTATTTGGCATTAGCACCATCCCTGCCAGCATGCTGCTGGATGTCACGATGGAAGCATTCAGTACGCCACTGCTGATGACGTTCAGCAATGTGCTTAGCATCATCTCGGTGGCAGCATTTCCAGTCGTTCTGCTGATCGCCATCACCCGCTACCGCCTGTACGATATTGATTTCATCATCCGGCGCACGCTGCTGTACTCGGCGCTCACCATCACGCTGGCGGCGATTTACTTTGCCGTGGTGCTGCTGATGCAGTCCATTTTTACCCGTGGAATGGACGAGCCATCAGAGATTTTTGTGGTATTTTCCACCCTGTTCATCGCGGCGCTGTTCCAGCCGCTGCGGCGCCGCTTCCAGTCGATCATTGATAAGCGCTTCTACCGCAGCAAATATGATGCCGAAGAGACCCTGGCACATTTTGCCTCCCGGCTGCAAAATGAGGTAGACTTAGATGAAATTCAGCGAATGTTTATCCATTTGGTAGACGAAAACATTCAGCCAGAACGATCTGTGCTGTGGTTGGTAAAACGGTGAATAGGGGGATATCGGTTTGATTCACAGGAAGGTCTGTTTGCATCATGCGTAAATTTTGGGCGGGTCTTATTATTGCGTTTGGCCTGGCTGTAGAGGTGGCTTATCTTATTTTCGCCAATGCCAACCAGACCTCAACGAACGAGCACGTCAGCACGATCGCTTTTTTCCTATTCCCGATGGTCGGAGCGATCCTTTTGGCGCGCCATCCGCGCAACCTGGTGGGATACCTGGTGACTGTGTTAGGCCTGTCAGTGCTTGTGGCCTCAGCCCTGTTCGAATACTCTATGATGGGCTACAGCTCCGTGCGAGCCAATCTGCCGTTTGCCGGAGAGGCGGGGTGGCTCTCGCTCCAACTGTGGTCGTTGAGCATGCCATCGCTGGTGTTTATGCTGCTGGTTTTCCCAAATGGTCAGTTGACTCACCCGCGCTGGAAGTGGCTGGTGTATTACGTGCTTGTTGTCACCATTCCCACGCTCCTGTATGGGGCGATACATTCATGGACAAGCCGCGACGTGCTGGTTCTGATGGATACCGAGCAGATGCCATTCAGCCCGCAAATGGAGGCCGTGTTCCACTGGTACGACGTTTGGAATCTGTTGATGATCGTGGCGGTCATCCTGGGGTTTATCAATTTCACCATTCGATTCTGGCGGTCGCGGGGCATTGAACGACAGCAGCTTAAGTGGTTTGTGTATGGTATGTCGACCATCCCGGTGACGATGATCATCGACCAGCTGCTGCGGCTGGTCAATCTACCGGTGCTTTACAGCTTCAATTACGTTCTTAATGCCATCTCGATCGCCGCTTTTCCGACGGTGATGCTGATTTCGATCACTCGTTACCGCCTGTACGACATCGACTTCATCATCCAGCGCACGCTGCTGTATTCCGCGCTGACTTTAACGCTTGGCGCGATCTATTTCGGCGCGGTGCTGATGATGCAGGCGATCTTCACCCGTGGCATGGGTGTGCAGTCAGAGTTCTGGATTGTGCTCTCAACGCTGCTAATCGCGGCGCTGTTTCAGCCGCTGCGGCGGAGGTTTCAATCCATCATCGATAAGCGTTTCTACCGCAGCAAGTACGACGCGGAGAAGACCCTGGCAAACTTCGCCTCACGCTTGCAAAACGAGGTAGATCTGGACGAGATCCAGCGTTACCTCATCCACGCAGTGGAGGAGAACATCCAACCCGAGGGCGCGGCGCTATGGCTCGTGAAGAAAACTTAATCGCAATGAGCGCAAAGAAACGCAAAGGGAAGAAAGAGAAAGACTTTTACCACAGAGATAACAGAGAAATAAAAGAGAGGAAGAGATCCTAAAAAACGCTTACGCTCTTTTTTCTTTCTCCGTTATCTCTGTTCGCTCTGTGGTCACGTATTTTCTTCTTTTGCGATTAATTCTCTTGAATCGTAATGCTTTCGATCGTATCGCCTTCGAAGGTTGGCCGCTGGTTCGGGTCGCGGCGGGTGATGGCGTTGACCACGTCCATGCCGCTGGTCACCTGCCCGAAGATGGTGTACCCGCCATCGAGCTGGGGTGTGGGCACAAAGGTGATGAAGAACTGGCTGCCGTTGGTATTGCGCCCGGCGTTTGCCATTGCCACCACACCTGGCTTATCAAACTTCAGTTCGCTGTCTTCGTTGACGAACTGGTAACCCGGTCCGCCCCCGCCGGTGCCGCTGGGGTCGCCGCCCTGGGCCATAAAGCCCTCCAGCACGCGGTGGAAGGTGACGCCGTCAAAATACCCTTCGCGCGCTAAAAAGACAAAGCTGTTGACGGTGATGGGGGACTGGTTATCGTAGAGCTGGATGACGAACTCGCCGCCCTTTTCCATCTTCACCGTGGCGGTGTAGTCCTTGCCGGTGTCGATCAACATGGGCGGGGCGCCGTCGTAGGTCTTGGTGCCAATAAGGTTCGGCATTTCTCCGCTGCTGGCGACCGGGTTGGCTTCTGTGGCCTGGCTGTTCTCCCGTCCGGAGAGGACTGCATAGAGGATCGCGGCTGCCACGAGCAGGATTACGACCAGCGCAGCCAACTGGATGGTGCGGTTGGGATCGCGCTGTGCGGGCTTGCGGCGGTTAGTGGAAGTATATTTTTTGGCGGGCATACGGCTTCATCTCCTGTCAATCGGTTGGCATCGATTATACCGTTTTATTGGTCCGGCGCAGTAGATGCGCACAGAATGTGCCAGGGTAACTCGCAAAATCTGCGAAGCGTCCTCCTCATGGCCCTATAGCTGATCGTTATTCGTAATATAATGATTGTCAATGATTCTGCTGCGCTGTACAACTATATAAGGGAAATCTCTGTTATGAACGCTGCTGCCCACCTTCGAAAATGCCTGTATTTCTGCCTTTCGGTGATGCTTCTCGGCGGATTTATTCATTTTTCTGTTCCACATGCTGCTGCGCAGACACAGAATCCTCCGATGTTCCGTCCATCAGTGAATTACCCATTAACCGATTCCCCCGATGCAGTCGCGATTGGTGATGTCAATTTAGACGGCAAGCTTGATGTCGTTTCGGTCAGCGATGATCGTTTTAACACGCTAATCAACTTGGGTAATGGGACGTTTTCTCAAGCGACGGATCTCTTCGTTGGTCATTGGGGAGCGGTCTTGGTGAAGCTTCATGACCTTAATGGTGATGGAACGCTGGAAGCGGTAATCGCCGCATTACAGAGCGATGAAGTTTGGGTGCTGGCGAACGATGGCAGCGGAGAATTTGTTTTCGATTATCAAACGTATGCTGTTGGAAAAGATCCATATTTTGTAGAAGTAGCGGATTTCAACGTCGACGGGAAGCCGGACCTGGCTTCCGCAAATGGCGGCAGCCATACGGTAACCATCTTGTTGAATGATGGTGACGGTGTTTTTACACAATCTGGTGTGTACCCCGCTGGTCTAAACCCGGTTTGGATTGCCGGGGGCGATTACAACCAGGACGGTAAGATGGACCTGGCAATCGCAAATGTGGGTGGTGATTCGATCAGCTTGCTGATGGGGAATGGGGACGGGACGTTCCAGCCAAAAAGCGATCTTCTAACGGGAGAAAGTCCCTCATCTGTTGCTTGCGCAGATCTGAATGGCGATCATAAGCTGGACCTTGTCGTAACGAATATCGATGATCAAGTCGATGTACTGTTGGGGAACGGTGATGGTACGTTTCAGGCAGGTGTGCGATACGCCGTAGGTGATTTTCCAGTAGCACTGGCCCTTGCCGACCTGAACCTTGATGGCAACCTCGATCTGGTAACGGCAAACGAGTTTTCCGATGATGTGTCTGTGCTGCTTGGAGTTGGGGATGGGCGTTTTGGTCAAAAAGTTTCGATTTCTGTTGGTTCCAGGCCTTACTCGGTAGCGATTGGAGATCTAAACAAGGATGGCAAGGCGGATCTTGCCACTGCAAATAGGCTTTCAAATAACGTGAGCGTGCTCTTATCGATGCGCGACATCATCGCGGAGGGTGAAACCGTGGTGGTGACAATGGATGAAGACTTCAGCCCCGAGCCGTTCTTGCTGACACTGCATGCGCTGGATGAACTAGCCCCCATGTGGAGCATTTTCTCGCCGCCTGCGCATGGATCTGCATCGGTGGGTAGTGACGGCAACGTAATTTATACGCCCACGCCAGATCACAACGGCAGTGATCTGTTCCAGGTAGTGGCGCAAACCGGTACCGACGTTGATACAGTCACTGTGCAGGTGACAATCCGGCCGCGTAACGACGCGCCAGAATACACGGAAGCCCCGGCTCTGGTCGGTCCAGCGAAGTACGGCTTGCCCATCACAGCCACACCCGGCGTTTGGAACGACAAACGCGATCGAAAGCCGGGCAATCTAACGTACACATACCAGTGGCAGAAAGCCGTCAAGGTGTATGGACCGACATGGAGCGATATCTCAGGGGCGAACGGGTTGACCTACACGCCCAAGGAAGAAGACTGGGGGCGCTATCTACGCTTTGTGGTGCGTGTCTCGGACGATGGTGAGGGCCTGCCCGCCACAATGGACAGCCAATTTATTACCCAGCCGGTGGAAGTGACCAACACTGCCCCGGTGATCACGGAGGGAGATGTACTGAATGTGGCCGCTTCGCCCGTGCAGCTCCACGCTACCGACGCGGATGGCAATCCGCTCTCCTGGAGTATCTACACGTATTATGACGCGCCTTCGCATGGCACGGTAAACGTGGACAACACAGGCCTGGTGACCTACCAACTGTATCCCAACTGTACCGGCATGGATGAGTTTACTGTGAAAGTGAGCGATGGCGCAGCCTTTGACAGCATCGTCGTGCGACCGCCTGTAGGGAACTGCCGCTTCTACGTGGACGATACTGCTACCGGCGCAAATAATGGAAGCACCTGGCAAGACGCTTACACCAGCCTGCAGCAGGCGCTGGCCGAGGCCGCTTCAGGCGACGAAATTTGGGTGGCGGTGGGGGTGTACTACCCCACCAGCGGTACTGATCGCGCGGCCAGTTTCGTGCTGAAACCGGATGTGGCGATTTACGGCAGTTTCCGCGGGGATGAAACTGATGTGAGCCAGCGTAATTGGCGTGAGTATATCTCGATTCTCTCAGGTAATATTGGCAGCCCTTCGACCACTGCGGATAACAGTTATCACGTGGTCACAGGCAGCAATCTTACTGCTACCACGGTATTGGATGGTTTACTGATCGGTGGCGGTAATGCCAATAGCAGCAGTCACCCAGCCAACTGGGGCGGCGGAATGCTGAACTATCCGAACAGCAGCCCAACCCTCCGCAATCTGATCTTTACCGAAAACTCGGCAACATTTGGTGGTGGGATGATGAATGCCAGCGGCAGCAGCCCAACGCTGTGGCAGGTGGAATTTACGAACAACACCGGGGGCAGTGGGGCAGGAATGGAGAATTACGAATCCAGTAATCCCACTCTAACGGAGGTGAAATTCTGGGATAACAGCGCCACCATGAAGGGGGGCGGTATGGAGAATTACCGCAGCATCCCTGTGATGACGGATGTGTTATTTTACTGTAACACAGCCGGAAGTGGTGGAGCGATCAGCGGAGATGCAAGCAAAGCCATGCTGGTCAATGCGCAGTTCCTTGGAAATACGGCCCGGGCGGATGGCGGAGCGCTTTACAATAGCCACAGCAGTGACATTACAATGGTGAACGCTGTATTCTACGGCAACTCTGCCGCAGAAAAGGGTGGGGCGGTTTCCAATTTTTACAGTAAGCCTACTCTGATCAACATCAGCTTCTATCTTAACGAGGCGGCAACTGGAGGGGCGATCTTCAATGGGCTCAATTCCACCGCTTATGTGCGCAATAGCATTTTATGGAATGACCAGGCGCAAACATACCCCGAGGCAAATTTTGCCATCTTCGATCACTCCATTGTGCAGGGCATTGCCAATAACCCGGAAACCGGAGTCTATGGGGATGCGGAGCACAACCCGCGCTATGCAGCGCCCGACTCGGGCGAATTCCACCTGGTCGTAGGATCTCCGGCGATCGATGCGGGTGAAATCTCCTGGCTGCCGAATGACTGGGCGGATCTGGACGATGATGGCGATACTACGGAGCAGCTGCCGCTGACCTTGGATCGCGCGCGCCGTGTGAATGGAAGCACGGTAGACCTGGGCGCGTACGAGCACTCAGATTTTCTGCCCCCACTGGCGGAAGACGACAATATCTCTGCCTTTGATGAGGACAGTGTTGCCCAGACCCTCGATGTGCTGTCGAATGACACTGGCATTGGTCTCTATATCAGCGCGGTGACGCAGGGAAGCAAGGGCAGCGTTTCGATCCATTCGAACACGGTTATCTACACGCCGAACAGCAATGCCAATGGCTCTGACACCTTCACATATACCGTGACGGATCCCAACGGACTGGCAGATACTGCAACTGTGTTTATTACCATTCGTCCGGTCAACGATGTACCTACCATCAGCGAGCTGCACAACGCGCAAATCTATGCCGGAGCAGTGTACACTGTTGGCTTCACGGTTGGCGATATAGAAACAGCCGCTGCAGGCCTGGAGGTCACAGTGAAGTCGACAAATGAAAGCCTTGTGCCGCCAGAGTATATTTCCGTAAGTGGAATGGGAACGAGCCGAACACTGCTGGTAACCACCGCGCCGGGTAAAATTGGGCAAACAACGATCATCATTGAGGCAGCCGATCCGGACGGCGGAGTGCAGACCGAGATCTTTGAACTGATCGTGATCAAAAAGACGCTGGAAAAGAAATTTTTTCTGCCGATCGTCACGCAGTGAGCCTGGCGGTAAATCCCAACGAACAAGCGGAGCTTGCAATAAGCTCCGCTTGTCGTCGTGTGCCGAGAAAGCTAACCGATGACCAACGCCCGGTCGTAGATGTGGATCAGACCGCCCTCGCGGAAGGCACGTGCGCCGTCTTGCTCGGGGAACAGGGTGCCTTCGGGATATACGAGCAGGGTGATCAGCAGGCGGTAGGTGCCCGCGTCTAGCGGTAGGAGGGGGATGATCAGGTGCGTTTTGTGCGCTCCATCCCATGCGCCGCGGGCTTCACCGAAGATACGCTGGCTGCCGGTGCCCAACTCCCGCGCTTCGATCACTGCCTGGTAGGTGACCGCGTCACCTGTGGTGAACTCCGTCAGTGACATATCCACTGTCAGGCGCAGTTCTAATGCCTGGCCGTAATCAAAGAAGTGTTTGGGCTGATTCGTACCGGCTGCTACAACCGATTCTTGTGGGAGCATCTGCGTCCCATCGATCTCGCGGCGGCTGTTTGCCGCGCGCGCCGCGGGTTCCGAGCTAAGCCTGGCCTGCTCCGCGATCCATCTATCCAATCGAGCAGGTTCCCACCCAGCCCAGCCGTCCTTCTTACCGCCGCGTACATTGTTGATGCGCGTGCGGCGGACGGTACGCAGGCCCGGCTCTTTGGTATCTTCCTCCAGGAGCAGCTCCAGCAGGAATGTTTCGTACAACTGCCGTTCAACCGGTTCTTCCACCGCTGGCGGCTCCAAGCGCTCGGCCGCCGGGCGTTCTTCACGTGCAACTGCTTGTGCCAGCCGGGCTGCCTGCCCGGTCCAATCCTGGCGAGCGGCGCGTTCTTTTACGCCCACCTGGCCTTGCAGCGCGGCGGCGATCTCTTCGGGCGTGCTTTTTGCTAGCTGGCGAAAGGTCTGGATACCGTTGGCGTAAAGGCGTTTTTCGGTCGCCTCGCCGATCCCGGTGATGCGCCAAAACTCACCATCACGTAAAGGAGTCAGAATTTCGGTCTTTCTCGGTTTGTCGGTAGCCATTGGTTCTCCCACCGCGTGAGACTAGGTCTCGTGCGTGTAGAACTGTACCATCTGGATTTCTTTGAAGCCGGCGAGGCGGGTCTTTCGCCATGAACCGTCAACAAAGCGGGCTGCGTGTGTCAGCAGCAAGACGATCTTGTAGGCGCCATCTTCGGGAATGGTGGTATCCAGTGGGATCATCTGGTGCCATTCCATGCGGTTGGGTTCGGGGTAGGCGGAGGGGCCAATTGGCAACTCTTTGTGCGCCAGGGTCAGCTCAGAGCCCGGGCCGATCGACTCAATCTTCACATCGAGAATCCACTTGGTGCCATCCAGCAGCCAGGGATCGGTGGTCTTGAGCCACCAGTCGACCTGCATCTTCGCCGGCATCCCCTTCTCGAACACCTTGTTCGGGGTACTATCCTGGTCAATGACGTCGGCGGTCAGCCCGCCATCCAGGAAGCGAATTCCCTCAAAGTCAAAATTCTCAGGCATTTCGGTCTCCTTTTTTCAGTCCTTATTAGAAGAAACAATTGGGGTGCATCCTTGCCATGGAGGAACCTAACGGCTCCGCGAGGCAAGATCAACATACCTCGAGGCAGTTAATAAACAGTTATCGAAGGATTAATTACGAAGGGGAGAATAATTAAGTGGGCGTGAGCCTACTCCAGCACCCTTCTGCGAATCTTGTCGTAAAGATCGATGGTGTTTGGGGATGGATCGACATTAAGCTCGCTTCGCAGCGACTCAACGCATACCTGATATTGCCGCAGTGCCAGGTGTGCTTGGCCTTCGTGATAGTAGCAGCACATCAGGCGACAGTGTGCGTTTTCGCGGCAGGCGTCGTGCGCAATCATACGCTGGCACAAGCGGATACAGGCGTTATAGCTGCCTTCATTAAAGTGAATCATGCTCATGTGGTCGAGTGTTTCAAGGTACAGCACGCGCAGCCGCTCACGCTCTAGAATAGCCCACTCATCAAAGGGATGATCTGCCAAGAAATCACCCTGGTAGAGATGAAGGGCAGCTTCGTACTCCGCGATGATGCTGGCCGTAGCCATCCCGCTGCGCTCTAACTTTTCACCGGCTTTCACGTGCTGCTCGAAGACGGTGAAGTCGAGCCATAGTGCAAGCTGCGGGTCGATCCGGTAGACGTTTTCATCGCGAAGGATAACCGGGCGGGCAGCCTCCTGGCGGAACACCGCGCGCAGGTTATGGATGGCAACGTTGAGATTGTTGCGAGCGGCATCGGGGTCAGAGTCGGGCCAGAAGGTTTCCATCAGCACTTCGCGGTGCGCGCAGTGACTGCGCTGGAGCAGCAAAAAGGCAAAGATTGCCCGCCCGCGGCCTCCGGGCCAGCCGGGTATGAGCCTTTCATTGACCATAACGCGGAAATCACCTAGCAGAAATGCGTGGAACTCTACCGCTTGTGGGGGCGCCTGGAGCGGCGGTTGATCGATCGGTTCTGCCCCCGAAGTGACTGGCACCATGCTTTTGGATGCATCTACAGGGAATGCTGATACGGCTGCCAGAGCAGACGCGCGTTCCTCCTCTGGCTTAGGTTGTTGGCCCTCCGCGGTTGGCTGCGGATCCACGGTTGGGTTGCCTTCTCCCAGCAGCGGCGCGGGTAGTCGCGTATCGGATCGTGCTGGGGCTTGAAATCGCTCGAAAAACCAGGCCGCCACCTGGCCAAGCGGCTGGTTTTTCACCATGCGCTGCGGCAGCTTGAGTGCCAGCGGTGTGCGCGCCCAACCATAATAGCTAACCAACCCTCCGGCATAGTCAGCCGGGCTGGTGATGATCTCGTGCAGCCTGGACAACGTAACCTGGCGCTCGTGTTCCGCGGCGGCCAACGCCTGCCGCTGCACCTCAATCTGCTGCTGCTGCTCCATGCTGGCCTGGGTCAAACCGCAGATCTGGTCGATAAAGGCTGTCATGCGCGAATCATTGATGGACATTGCCGTGTTGGCCGCGTGCCGGAAGTTGGAAAGTGCCTCTTCTGCCTGCCCAGAGAGCGCGGCCAGGCATCCTAACTGCCAGCCTGCCCAGCCATGATACCAGGAGAGTTTTCCCAGCTCTGCCACCATATACACCTGTTGCGCATACTGATGCGCCTCTTGTTGATGGCCGTGCAGTGCTGCCAGGCTGCTCTGTGTTAGCAAGCTCTGGCATACCCCCGCCAACTCACCCCGACCCGCGAAGATCCGTATCGCCACAGACAGGTTTCGCCGCGCGGATTGTTGTCTGCCGAGCGCGGCGGCAATCTCTCCCTGATAATACAGCAGCCAGGGCCAGTCGTGCAGTACATGCTTTGGCAGGCGGTCGATCCAACCGGAAAGCGTCTGCCATTGGCCGCGGTCGAGCATGGTTTCGGCAACCTGGGTGAGCATCTGCGCGGCATCCTGGTCCATACCGAGTGAGAACAGCAGCGGGAGCGCCTGCTCTGTTGCCCCCTGCTGGCTGTAGAACTTCGCCGCCCCCTGCATAGCCTTGCGCAGCGCGGCATCTTCTGGCCCGGGCAGCAGCTTCAAGATTGGCCCGCGGCAGACGGAGTGCAGGCGCAGCCAGCCGCCGGTGCGGTTTTGCAGCCAGGGCGAAGGGCAGGCAGGCAGGTGCGGGCCGGCCTGTACGGTTTGCAGCAGGTCCGGGTGGAGAAAGCCAATCTGCGCCGCCAGCGCAAGCGCCAGCCGTTCATCGCGGCTGGTGTCTTCCAGGGTCAGGCACATCACGCGCTGGAGAAGATCGTCCAGCCCGGCAGCCGCCTGAATGCAGCCCTGCACCACAGTAATGCCAAGCCTTTGCGCAGCCTCCAGCACCAGCATAATGGCTGTGCCCCGCCCCTCGGTGATCTCGGCAAGGTGGTTCAGGCTGGCGGTAGAGAGGTTTACACCAGCCTGGCGAGCCAGCGTGATGGCGGTGATCACATCCATACGCAGGTCGCGCAAGCCCAACTGTATCTCCCAGCCCGGAAGGCCTGCACGCCCGGCGGGCCAGTGGCGTGTGAGGATGCCGGAGATGCCATTCGGTAGGCGCGGCAGGAAGTGGCCACACAGCAGCGAGAGGGCTTCGGGTTTTTCTTGCAGCGCGTTGATATGCTCTACAACGAATGCCGGGCGCATTTCACCATTCGCGCGTACGGCCTCACCCAAGTCTCGGGACAGCGACTGGTATAGCGCGGGCCAGCCAAATACGCTGCCGGGCTGCCGCCGCATGGTTTCGAATGTGCGTGTGGCTGTGCCTGGGTAAACCGAATCGATCCCCGCGGCAATGTCGAGCAGCAGGGTGGCAGGGTCGGTGTCTTCTGTGCCAGCGTGCAGCCAGATGACGCGCATCTGCCGGGCGGAAAGCTGCCGGGAGAGCTGGCTGGTCATTAAACCACCCGGTGGCGCGGTGACCAGCACCAGCCGGTTCCCCATCGCGCCTTCTACCGACATTTGCGTTGCGATTAGACCGGTCGCCACGGGTAAGGCAAGCTTGGCTGGAAGCATAAGACAGCCACCTCCCGTGAGAAATATTCAAAGGTAGAGAGATGCTATGTGGATTGAGATATGCAACGCACCGATAACGGTTATTCAAATTGTACTCTGTTGATAAAAGAAATACAATAAAGTTGCAATTTTTGTGGTTTTCTTGATAAAAAAATTGGTATAAATGAACCAGTAATTGCAAGATGGTTCGTGGTAGGCCCGCTCAGCGGCGGCCCTTTGTTTATTGGCGAAAGGATGCAGGATGTTTGAAGAGAATGATCAAGAGATGGGCCGTCCGGAAACGGCCAGCCATGGAATGTTGGTGAAGAATACCTACCCAAGCGGAGCGCAAGAGTTTTACTGCCCGACGTGTGGACGGCACTTTATCATGCAGTGGCCGCCTGAATATAAGCAAATCGTTTTGAACGAAGGCGATGTACAAGCCAATCACTCGGGCAGCACCGGCGGAGTGATGATGGGCAGCGCCGATATCGAAGCGGGAGCGGTACGGCCGGATGACCAGATGCCGCACAGCGGTTTTGCCGATGGCGAAGATGAAGATTATTTAGCCCCCTGGCAAGATTGGCTGGACGGGCGCGACCTGTAAGTATCTTCATACAACAACAGCAGCAACGTTTTGTCGAGCATTGAAGCGCGCTTCAATGCTCGATTTTAATTCTTTGAATTGAAGATTTCAATGATCCAAATTATATATTTTGTCGTACTATTATCACATACAGAGGTGTTAGCTCTTTGGG
>JAEYTI010000330.1 GCA_023434145.1 Chloroflexota bacterium
GGGTTTTCCCGGGCGTCCCCCCCCGCCAAAACCCCCCCCACAACTCCCTGTCAAAAAATTATACCAAAGTGAGCATCTGCATCCATATGCACGAAACAAAGAAGCGATCCTTCCGACCCACCCGCCCCTTCTGGGTGATCCTTGCCATCCTTGGCGCGTACCTCACCGGGCTGCCCGCGCTGTTTGCCATCCCCGCTGAGCGGATTTTGTTCAATCCGGAGGAGTACAAGCGTGCCCTGGCCGAACAGAATGTGTATGACCGCTTCCCCACCATGCTGGGCGAAATGGTCTCCGACGGCGGCAACCGGCTGATCCCCGGCACGGGTTCCGCCCTGCTGAACATGCTGGAGCAGAGCCGCTACGATGCGGTGATCCAGGAGTTATTCCCCGAGATGTGGGTGCGCGAGCAGGCGGAAAGCCTGATCGACCAGTTTTGGGCCTTTATGAACTTTGAAACGCCGCAACTACGCCTGTCGGTAGACCTGCGCCCGGTGAAGGATCATCTTGCCGGCGAGGGCGCTCCCCAGGTGGCGTCGATCATTGTGGCGGGTCTGCCGCCCTGCACCGCCGAAGACCTGCTGACATTTGTGATTCAGGCATTCCAGGGGAAGGCGGAGGGACTGCCGTTGTGCAAGCCGCCGGAGCAGTTCCTCAACCTGACCAATACGCTGGTGGGTAGCATGCTGGCAGGCACCTCCGCCACGATGCCGGACGAGCTTGATCTATCCGGCGGCCTGCGGTTCGCGTCCGCGCTGGGCGGCGAGCGGGTAGAACAGGCAGGCGCGCGCTGGTTCGGCGTCTACCGCTTCTTCCGGCAGATTAACCCCTGGCTGCCCTACGCCGCGCTCGGGTTCGCGCTGCTGGCCGTGGCGCTCTCCACTCGCACCCGCCGCGGACCGCTCTTCTGGGGCGGCGTGACCCTGGCCCTGCCCGGCCTCTCCGTGCTGGTAATCGCCCTGCTGCTCGGGCTGTGGTTGGCGCAGTTCGTCCCGGTGCTGGTTGGCGCAGCCTTCGGCCCCAGCCTGATCCTGTTCGACACGCTGGTGGATGTGATCGAGACAGTAGTGCGGCGGTTTATCGGGTCGGCGTTGGTGTGGTCAGCGGTCGTGGGACTGCTGGGCGTGGCGCTGATTGGGGGCTGGTATGGGTGGCAGGGGAAGGGTGACGTGGTTTAGCGGTCTTTATTTCGTATAATCTGCGATATAAGCCGGATCTAACCGGGAAACTCCATCATAAGTCCCAAACCAGATACTGCCATCAGGCGCAACTGTAATGGTTGCCGGGTGACCGGATAGAAGTAGATCCTCGTCCGTAAACTCTTTCAGCAGAACACCATCGTAATAGAATATATTATGGCTCGATACAAACCACCAGTGTCCATCAGATGTTTGAGCCATCTCTCCTCCGTAAACAGGTAATTGACCAGAACAGGGATTTTTCTCTGGGCACGATAAATCTTCCCATCGGTTCCCGTCGTATTGCATTACACCCCAACCTGATCTTACCCAGATCTTTCCATCTTTTGTTTCCCCTATTCCATAGATGGTACTATCCGGAAAACCGTTTTGTGTATTAAATGCGGACCAATTTCTACCATCCCAGTGAAATAAACCTTTAGAAAAGGTTCCTGCCCATATTCTGTTTTTCGAATCTTCAAATAATACATCAAAATTATAAGCACCAGTTTCCACTTCAATTACTTGAAAGGGTTCAGCTTTTTCCGGATTAGCCCGTAAAACCCTTGAAGGGCTCCCACCCAAATATCACCGTTACTTGCGAACAAAATTGAATCAACCGACCAGCCATTTTCAATTTCTGGAAGGGGTACAATTTCCCAGGTCTCATTCAAAAACCTGGCAATACCTTTTTTCGTTCCAATCCAGACCGTTGAATCTGGCCCTATAGCAATTGTGTATATATGATTGCTGGGCAACCCGTTCTCTGTAGTGAAGTTTGTCCACTGCTCGCCGTCAAATCGAGATATTCCTTGATCAAAATGTCCTAGCCAGACCGTACCGTCGGGTTGGAAGGCAATATCTATCGCTGTACGTCTCATTCCTGGCGCAGTATAGGATTGCCAGTTTTTTCCATCGAAGCGGAAAATACCATTCATTGAGCCAACATATAGTACTTCTTTCTCATCTACGAGCAGCGTTGTGACATATCCAAAGTCAATGCCATCTTCTTTACCAAACACCTGTATCCGACCATCCGGTGAAATTCGCGTTACTTTCTGGTCATCCCCATACCAGATTGAACCATCTGGTGATATAGCCATATTATTTATCTCAGAAACAATTTTCTCCTCGTTCCATTTTTGGCCGTCCCAGAACGCTACTCGGTCACAACCAACAAAGTAACAGCCAGCCCAAATTTTTCCGTCGGCCCCTGCAGCCAGGAAATGTCCTCCGCCCCTCAAAGGAAAATTGATATTACTCCAGTAGGGTTTCCATGCCTTACCATCAAATACCGATACCCCTCCAGGGCCAGTCATTCTGCCCTCAACCCATGTTTGTGCGAATATAACCCAGATTTTTCCATCGGCAGTGATGGTAATATCCTCTACAGCGTAACCAGCTAAACCATCTAGACTGCTATAGCTTTGCCAATTTATTCCATCGAAACTTAAGAGACCTTTTGTAGTGCCGACCCAGGCAATTCCTTCAGATGTAATTGCTATAGCCTTTACACCACGGTCAGTCTTATAGTAAGTCCAGTTTTCTCCATCATATTTTGTAATTCCAGAATAACTTCCAAACCAAATTGAGCCATCTGGGTGTACAGCAATACAAGTGACTGCATGGTCAAGAAGTCCATTTTCTATATGAAACAAGGTGTAATTACCGTTCGGGTGCCATTTAATAGCTCCACCAGAGCCTACACCCCAGATATTTCCTTTCTGGTCAATTGCTAAATCAAAAATTTCGTTGGGGTCCGTGTACGAAGTCCACCCTGGAAAACGTACCTGTTCTGCCTGAATAAGTTGTTGCTTTGTTGCGTCTCCGTTGATAGAGTGGCATGACGTGAGAGCAAAACAAAGCATTATAAAAACCATAAGTCTGATTTTCACAATGTGTTTCCTTTAATTTGTTGGCTGTTTAGCTTATTTGTATTTATTAAAACGTAGGGGATGAGGATGGAGTTCCAAACGCATATTACTTTGAAGTTCTACTTCTTTCCGCCGAACTTCTTCTGCCACTCGAACAGCTTATTCAACGCCTCAATCGGACTGAGCGAATTCACGTCCAGCCCCTTCAACTCCTCCAGCATCGGATTGGTCTCGGGGAACAAGGCCATCTGCTGCGCGGCATGCGGGTTGATCTTGACCGCCTTGCCGCTCGATGCTTCCAACTGCGCCAGGATCTCGTTGGCGCGCTGGATCACCGGCCTGGGCAGCCCGGCAAGCTGCGCGACGTGGATGCCGTAGGAACGGTCCGCGCCGCCGGGGATGATCTTGTGCAGGAACACCACCTTGCCGTCCGCCTCGCTGACTGCCACGTTGTAGTTGCGCACGCCGGGCAGCAGGTCCGAGAGCTGGGTCAGCTCGTGGTAATGGGTGGCGAACAGGGTGTGGGCGCGCATGCGCGGGTGGTTGTGGATGTACTCCACCATCGACCAGGCGATCGAGACGCCGTCGTAGGTGCTGGTGCCGCGCCCGATCTCGTCCAGAATCAGCAGGCTGCGCTCGGTGGCATGGTGCAAAATATTGGCCGTTTCGATCATCTCGACCATGAAGGTCGACTGACCGGCGTGGATCTCATCCTGCGCGCCGATGCGGGTGAAGATGCGGTCGACCAGCCCGATGCGGGCCTTCTCGGCAGGGACAAAGCTGCCCATCTGCGCCATCAGAGCGATCAATGCCACCTGCCGCAGGAAGGTGCTCTTACCGCTCATGTTCGGCCCGGTGATCACGCGCACCACCTCGCCCGGCTCAAAAATCGAGTCGTTGGGCACAAAGCGCTCCGTGGTCAGCATGCGCTCCACCACCGGGTGTCGCCCGGCGCGGATCTTCAAGACCTTTTCGGCGGTTACTTCCGGGCGCACGTAGTTGCCCAGCGCGGCGGCCTCGGCCAGTGAGGCGACGGTATCCAGCTCCGCCAGGGAGCGAGCCACGCCCAGCAGCCGCCGCGTAGCGCGCGACAGCTTCTCGCAGATTTCTTTGAACAGCCGTCGCTCGATCTCAAGGATACGGTCCTCGGCGTTGAGCACCAGCGTCTCGTATTCCTTCATCTCGGGCGTGATGTAGCGCTCGGCGTTGACCAGCGTCTGCTTGCGGATGTAATCTGAAGGCACGTGGCTCGATTGGGCGTTGGTGATCTCGATGTAGTAGCCAAAGACCTTGTTGTAGCCCACTTTGAGCGTCTTGATCCCGGTTCGCTCGCGCTCCACCGCTTCCAGGTTGGCAATCCACTCGCGGGCGTGGCGCGAGGCTTCGATCACGTTATCCAGCTCGCTCGTATAGCCCGGGCGGATGATGCCGGTGTTCTGCAGGGTGGCGGGCGGCTCGTCGCTGACCGAAGCTTCCAGCAGGGCCAGTTCCTCTTCGCAGGGGTGCAGCCCGCGCAGTGCGGCTGCCAGCGGACCGGTCGGGTCGAGGAATAGGCCGCGTACGGCGGGCAGCGCTCGCAGCGTGTATCGCGCGGCGGTCAGGTCACGCGGGGAGGCATGCCCCGAGAGCACGCGGTTGGCCAGCCGCTCCAGATCGCCCAGCGGTTTGAGCGCGGCCCGCAGCTCGGCCCGCAGCAGGCCGTCTTCAACCAGCGCTTCCACCGCGTTTTGCCGCTCGCAGATCGTATCGATCTCCAGCAGCGGCTTCGAGACCCACTGGCGGATCAATCGCTTGCCCATTGGCGTAACGGTGTAATCGAGCACGCTCAACAGCGAGCCCTGCACATCGCCGCCGCGGATCGTCTCGGTCAGCTCCAGGTTGCGGCGGGTAGTTGCATCCAGCACCATAAATTCCGAAAGGCTGTAGGTGGCGATGCCGGTCAGCAGCTTGAGCGCGGCGGGCTGCGTGTCGCGCAGGTACTGGAGGATGGCCCCTGCCGCGCGCACGGCCTGGGTCTGGCCCTTCAGGCCAAAGCCGTCCAGCGCCGAAGCCTGGAAGTGGTTGAGCAGCGTTTCCTGGCAGCGCCCCGGCTCGAATTTCCACGCCGCCCAGCGAGTGACCGCCCCCGGCAGCCCGCCGTTGAGGTCTACGCTGTCCGGCACCAGCAGTTCCGCTGGGTTCAGGCGGATCAGCTCGGCGCGCAGGGCGGCGGTGAGGTCTGCGGCCTCGATCTCTGTAGCGGCGAACTCGCCCGTGCTGATATCGACGTACGCGATCCCGGCGCGACTCTCAGAGATGGCGATCCCGGCCAGGTAGTTGTTGCGGTCGCCTTTGAGCATGGTTGGCTCGATCACCGTGCCCGGCGTGACGACGCGCACCACCTCACGCGGGAACAGCCCCTTCACCGGCTGGTCGCCCACCTGCTCGCAGATGGCCACATGGTAGCCCTTCTCGATCATCTTCGCCAGGTAGTTGTCCACCGCGTGGTAGGGGATGCCCGCCAGCGGCACGCGCTGGCCCTTGCCGACCGGCTTACTGGTCAGCACAATATCCAGTTCCCGCGCGGTGATCTCCGCGTCCTGGTCGAAGGTTTCGTAGAAGTCGTCCAGACGGAAGAACAGGATCGTGTCGGGGTATTCGCGCTTGATTTGCAGGTACTGCTGGCGGATGGGAGTGGCGTCGTCGCTCATGGGGTTAATTTTATGCCGGAAAGGGCGTTCTGGCAAGACGTAGAAATTGTGTTCTATGGGAAACGCCTCACCCCGGCCGTCCTTCGCGGGAGAACCCTCTCGTCTGCTTCAACGATGTGCCCTCCCGCGAAGGCCTCCAATTCGCAAGCGAAATAGAGAGGGTGCCTTGTTCCGCAAATCGAACTACCCCTCTCTATTTTGCGAAGCAAAATGGAGAGGGGCAGGGGTGAGGCGTTTCCCAAAAAATCCCTGCGAAAAATCATTGGCATTTTCTTATTACAGGAATATAATCAAATCACTATACTCGTTCAGAGAGGAGCGAACACAGATGGCTAGTGTAACGTATGACCATGTTACGAAGAAGTTTGGTGACTTTGTCGCACTGAATGATCTCAACATTGAGATCGAGGACAAAGAATTTTTGGTTTTGGTTGGACCTTCCGGCTGCGGCAAGACCACCGCGCTTCGGTGTCTGGCCGGTCTGGAGGAAATATCGCTAGGACGTATTCTGATCGGGGATCATGCGGTGAACGACGTGCCTCCCAAGGACCGCGACATCGCCATGGTCTTCCAGTCCTACGCGCTCTATCCTCATATGACCGTCTTTGACAACATGGCTTTCGGCCTGAAGCTGCGTAAAGTGCCGAAGGATGAGATCCGCCGCCGTGTGGAAGAAGCCGCCCAGATTCTGGGCATTGAGGGCCTGCTCAAGCGCAAGCCTCGTGAACTGTCCGGCGGTCAGCGCCAGCGTGTGGCCGTAGGCCGCGCAATCGTCCGCGAGCCCAAGGTGTTCCTCTTCGATGAACCGTTGTCGAACCTGGACGCCAAGCTCCGCGTGCAAACCCGCGCCGAGATCAGCAAGCTGCATCACCGCCTCCAGACGACCTTTATCTACGTGACCCACGACCAGACGGAAGCCATGACCATGGCCACCCGCATCGCGGTCATGAACAAGGGCATTTTGCAGCAGCTCGATACCCCGCAGACCCTGTACGATAAGCCCGCCAACCTGTTCGTCGCCGGCTTCATCGGCTCGCCCGCCATGAACTTCTTCCCGGCCACCCTGCGCCGCGATGGCAATGCCCTGTTCGTGGATACCGGCGACTTCTCGATCCGCATTCCCGAGAACCGCAATGACCTGTATATGCCCTACGCGGGCAAAGAAGTTATCTTCGGCATCCGCCCAGAGGACATCCACAACCCGCAGTACGCCCCGATGGGCATTCACGCCGAGCCGGTCGAATCGAAGGTGGATGTCACCGAATTGATGGGTAACGAAGTTAACCTCTACCTCATCAGCGGCAAGAACAACTACGTCGCCCGCGTCGACCCGCGCACCCGCTTCCAGTTCGGCGAGCAGGTTCAGGTTGTCTTCAATATGGACAACTTCCACCTCTTCGACCCCTCCGCGGACCGCGAGAACCCGCCCGCTATTCGGTAGCCTTTTTCAAAAAAACAAAGTGGTGGACGCGCGTCCACCACTTTGTTTTTTTGAAAAAGGCTACCGAATAGCGGGCGGG
>JAEYTI010000370.1 GCA_023434145.1 Chloroflexota bacterium
TTGGGGGGGGGGGGGGGCGCCCACCCCCCCCCCCACCCCCCCACCAAACACCAAAAAACTTACTACAGAGTAGTTACAATTGGTTTTCATCACAAAGGGCCGACGAAGGAGGCCCTTTGTGATGAAAACCAATAGGAGAGAATCATGGGCTACGCGGAAAACATTGCAAAACTGCTGGGCGTGCGCACCGATCAGGTGGCAACGACCATTCAATTACTGGATGAAAAGAATACCATCCCCTTTATCGCCCGCTATCGCAAGGAGATGACCGGCACGCTGGACGAAGAACAGCTCCGCCAGATCGAGACCTACCTGGAGCGCCTGCGCGCGCTGGACGAGCGGCGCGAGTCGATCATTGCCACCATCGAAGAGCAGGGCAAGATGACTCCCGAACTGCTGGGCAAGATTCAGGCGGCGGAGACGATGACAGCGCTGGAAGATCTCTACCAGCCGTACAAGGTCAAGCGCCGCACCCGGGCGATGATGGCGCGCGAGAAAGGCTTGCAGGGCCTGGCCGACATGATCCAGACCCAGGCGCGCACGCGCGAAACACCCGACGCGCTGGCCCGCGGTTACCTGAACGAGCAAGTGGCGACGGTGGAAGATGCTCTTGCCGGCGCGCGCGACATCGTGGCTGAAGTGATCAGCGACCACCCCGAGGTGCGCCGCGTGACTCGCGAAAAGGCCATGCAGTGGGGCACGGTGAAGTCTGAGAAGATTGGCAGCGCCGAAGACCCCAAGGGCGTGTACGAGACCTATTACGAGTTCGACTTCCGCGTAGATCGCGTGCGCCCGCACCAGGTGCTGGCAATTAACCGTGGCGAAGAAGAGAAGGTGCTGCGAGTGAAAGTGGAAATGCCTGAGCGCGACTGGCAGGAGGCGGTGTTCCTGTACTTCCGCCCGGACAAGCGCTCTCCGTTCTTCGACCAGCTCATGCTGGCTGTCACCGACGCCGCCGAGCGCCTGCTGCTGCCCGCCATTGAGCGCGACGTGCGCCGTGCCTTGACGGAAAAAGCCGACGCCCATGCGATCGCTGTGTTTGCCGCAAACTTGCGCGCGCTGCTCTCGCAGCCGCCGCTGGCCGGGCGTACCGTGCTGGGCCTGGACCCTGGCTTCCGCACCGGCTGTAAAGTGGCCGTGGTGGATGCAACCGGCAAGATGCTGGACACCGGCACGATCTACCCGCACGAGCCGCAGAAGCGCTGGGACGAGTCGCTCAAGATTCTCAAGGCGCTGGTGAAGAAGCACGGCGTTAGCCTGATCACCATCGGCAACGGCACGGCCTCGCGTGAGCCGGAAGCACTGGCGGTTGCCCTGATCAAAGAGGTGGGTGGTGATATTCACTACCTGATCACCAACGAAGCCGGGGCAAGCGTCTACTCCGCCAGCCCGCTGGCGCGCGCCGAACTGCCCAGCCTGGACGTATCGCTGCGCGGAGCGGTTTCCATCGCGCGCCGCGTGCAAGATCCACTGGCCGAACTGGTAAAGATCGACCCCAAGTCGATCGGCGTGGGAATGTACCAGCACGACGTGGATCAGGGTGAGCTCAACCGTTCGCTTGGCTCGGTAGTGGAGAGCGTGGTAAACAACGTAGGCGTAGACGTAAACACCGCATCGCCCGCGCTGCTGACGTACGTCTCGGGCATTGGGCCAAAGCTGGCCGATACCATTGTGGCGCACCGCGATCAGAACGGCCCGTTTCAGAGCCGCGATCAGTTGAAAAAGGTGAAGGGCCTGGGCCCGAAAGCGTTCGAGCAGTCGGCTGGGTTCCTGCGCGTGCGCGGCGGCGAGAATCCGCTGGATGCCAGCGCGATCCACCCCGAAAGCTATACCATCGCCGCGGCGGTGCTCAAACAGGCGGGCGTTAGCCCGAACACACCCGCAGAGCAGCGCCAGGCTGCGCTCGACCGGCTGCGCAAGGAAAAGCCGCTACCCAAGCTTTCGGAAGAGTTGGGCGCGGGCGTGCCGACCCTGCAAGATATCTTCGAGCAGTTGGTGCGCCCCGGGCGCGATCCGCGCGCGGATATGCCGCTGCCTATTCTGCGCAGCGACGTGATGAAGATGGAAGATCTGACCCCCGGCATGCGCCTGAAAGGCACCGTGCGGAATGTGGTAGACTTTGGAGCGTTTGTCGATATTGGCGTGAAGCAGGATGGGCTGCTGCACCGCAGCCAGCTCGCTCCGGGCATCACGCTGCAAGTGGGGGAAGTGATCGATGTGGAGATCTTAAAGGTGGAAGCGGAGCGCGGGCGCATCTCTTTAAAGTGGCCCGGTTAGTGGCGCGCCTCACCCCCCAGCGGCTCCGCCGCGTCCCCCTCTCTATTTCGCTTGCGAAATGGAAAGGGCGACACAGCATAGCTGTTATGGGGTGAGGCGTTTGGTCGGCATTGACTTAGAATAAGGTTATTGGAGGAGGATGACAGCAATAAATGCTGAGTTTACCCTCAAACGCAAATATGAGACTGACCGGCGAGGGCCAGTTCGCTGGCTGTTTTCACACGCCGTGCGCAAGTGGCCGCTGTGGATTCTGCTCTTCGTCGGAGCGCTGGGCAATGCCCTGCTGGGGGCTTATGCGCCGATCCTGATTGGGCAAGCTTTCAACGCCATCCTCGGTGATCCACCAGACATGAGCGTGCTGCCCCGCCTGGCGCTGCTGATGGTCGCTTCGCAGAGCCTGCGCGGGGTTTTGCAATTTTCGCGCAACTTTGGCGCAGAGTTGATAGCGCAGAAGATCGAGCGCGATGTGCGCGACGAGCTGTACGGCAGTTTGCTGGGAAAGAGTATGACCTTCCACTCGCTCCAGCCGGTGGGAGATACCATGGCGCGCGCCACCAACGACGTGCGCGAGGTGAACTTTTTATTCAGCCCCGGCCTCAATCTGGTGATCGGCTCGCTGAACTTCCTTATCATCCCGCTGATTATGGCGCCTACCTTCCATCCGGCGCTGATGCTGACCCCAGCGCTTTTCATCATCGCGTATTTATTCGCCTTGCGTCACTATTTGGGCACGCTGCGGAAAGTCACCGACGACGTGCGCGGCGCGTTTGGCACGCTCAACACCCGGTTGGCGGAGTCGCTGGACGGTATTGAAACAGTGAAAGGCGCGGCGCAGGAGCAGGGCGAGGTAAGCCTGTTTACGCAGAACGCCCGCCGCTACGCGGATGCTTCCATCCGGCAGGGCGATATTGAAGCAAAATTCCTGCCGCTGCTGCTGTTTTCGATTGCGCTGGCAACCGGCCTTCTGCACGCGCTGGTCCTGTTCCGTATGGGCCTGCTCAATACCGGGCAGGTGGTGGCTTACTTTGGCATTCTGCTAATGCTCGACTTCCCCACCTGGACTTCCATGTGGGCATATTCGCAGATTTCGCTCGGGCTGGCAGGCGCGCGCCGCATCATCGAGATGATGAATCGCGAGACTCGTCTAGATCAGAACGCCGCCGGGCACAACCAGAACATGCGCGGCGAGATCGAGTTTCGCGATGTGACCTTTGCCTACGAGGGTCACGAACCGGTGCTGGAGGGCATCAACTTCCACGTGCTGCCCGGGCAAACGGTGGCAATTGTGGGCCAGACCGGCTCTGCCAAGACGACGCTGGCCAAGCTGGTCAATCGCACCTACGACCTGGATAAGAAAGCCCATCCAGATGTGGGCGGGCAGGTGCTGGTGGATGACGTGGATGTGCGAGACTGGAACCTGGAGGGGTTGCGCCGGCAAATATCGATCATCGAGCAGGATATCTTCCTGTTCTCGCGCTCGATTGCCGAAAATATTGCCTTTGGCAAGCCCGGCGCCACGCAGGAAGAGATTCAAGCGGCTGCACACGCGGCCCAGGCGCACGAGTTTATCGCCGGCTTTAGCGAGGGCTACCAGACCATCATCGGCGAGCGCGGCGTGACGCTTTCGGGCGGGCAGCGGCAGCGGTTAGCCCTGGCACGCGCCTTCCTCACCGACCCGCGTATCCTGATTCTGGATGACTCGACCAGCGCGATCGATTCGGCCACTGAAGACAAAATCCAGCGGGCAATCTACAACGCTGCCAAAGGCCGCACCACACTGATCATCACCCACCGCCTCTCGCAGATCCGCTGGGCCGATTTGATCATCGTGCTGCGCCAGGGCAAAATCGTTGCCATCGGCAAACACGAGGATTTGCTGCAAACCTCGGAGGCATACCGGAGGATTTTTAACGAGTAATAGTTCCAATTTTTCAACGCAGTCGAAAAATTGGAACTATTAAAGGATTTTTATGGGCTTTTTCTCTGGATTAAACGCGGAAAAATACGACCGGCAGTACTCGGATCGCGACCTGCTGCGCCGGATTATTCAGTACTTCCGTCCACACTCGGGCAAGCTGGTCGCAATCGCGGTGACGGTACTGATCCTCTCTGCCACAGGCGCGGCACAGCCGTGGATCGTTTCGCGCGGAGTGGATCTGATGAAGGCGCAGCCTGCCCAGACGGCCATTTTCGCCATCTGTGGAGCCGTGCTGGTTGTGGGTCTGTTGGGCTGGGTGTCGAACTATACCCGCCGCCGCCTGACGGTGCGCGTGATCGCCCATGTGCTGCTCAAGCTGGCTCAGGATGCGTTCGAGGCCGCCGCCTCCCACGACCTGTCCTTCTACGATACCTTCTCCTCCGGGCGCATCCAATCGCGCATCACATCCGATACGCGTGACTTTGGCAACCTGGTGGTGCTCACTACCGACCTGATCGCCATGGTGGTGGAATCGACCATCCTGGCGGTGGTGCTGTTTAATATATCGCCGCGCCTCACGCTGATGCTGATGGTGATGATCCCGCTGGTGGTGCTGATCGCGCTGGGATTCCGCAAGTGGGCGCGCGCCGCCACCCGTGACGGCATGCGCGCCATGGCCGATGTGAACGCGGCGATCAAAGAGACGGTCAGCGGCATTGCCGTAGCCAAGAACTTCCGCCAGGAAGCCAGCATTTATGAGGAGTTCCAAAAGGCCAACCTTACCTCCTACCGCGTGAACGTGCGGCGCGGGCTGGTGTTCTCGTTCCTGTGGCCTTCGCTTAATATCGTCGGTGGACTGATGACGGCCTTGCTGGTCTACGCCGGCGGTATCTCTGCTGCGCAGGGGGCGGTGACCATTGGCGCATGGTACCTGTTCCTGCTCAGCCTCGACCGCTTCTTGTTCCCGGTAATGAGCCTGTCATCCTACTGGACGCAGGTGCAGACCGGCCTTTCCGCTGCCGAGCGCGTATTCGCGCTGATCGACGCTTCGCCCAACGTGGTACAGAGCGATCTCCAGCCGGTGAAAGAACTGGCGGGCAAGATCGAATTCGACCACGTCTCGTTTCGCTACAAAGATGACGAGCCGGTGCTGAATGATTTTAGCCTCACCATTGCGCCGGGTGAGAACATTGCCCTGGTAGGGCACACCGGCGCGGGCAAATCTTCCATTGCCAAGCTGATCGCCCGCTTCTACGAGTTCCAGGAGGGGCAGATCCTTATCGACGGGCGCGACATCCGCACGCTGGATCTGACGGATTACCGCCGCCAGCTTGGCATCGTCTCGCAGCAGCCGTTCTTGTTCTCCGGCACCGTGCTGGAGAACATCCGCTATGCCTGCCCGGACGTGCCGGAGAGCGAGATCGAGTCGATCGCCCGGCACATAGGCGAGGGCGAGTGGCTGGAGACGCTGCCGCAGGGCCTGGAAACCGAAGTGGGTGAGCGCGGCGCGCGGCTCTCGATGGGACAGCGCCAGCTCGTATCGCTGATGCGCGTGCTGGTGCAGAAACCATCCATCTTTGTGCTCGATGAAGCAACCGCCAGCATCGACCCCTTCACCGAATGGCAGATCCAGCAAGCGCTCAACATGATCCTCGCCAACACCACCAGCATCCTGATCGCCCACCGTCTCTCCACCGTCAAATCCGCCGACCGGATCATTGTGATGGAGAATGGGGGCATCATTGAGACCGGCAATCACGAAGGTCTGCTGGCGCAGGGCGGGCACTACGCCACGCTCTACAACACTTACTTCCGTCACCAGAGCCTGAATTACCGTCCCGAAGGTCTGGACGAGTTCTTGGAGGCAAAGGCGAATCAGGGCGCGGAAGCCAGAGGGGATGATTGATCAAAAAGCGGCAGGTGAGGGCCTCTCGGTACTATTTTGGTACCATATATCGTTGTGCGAGTCTACTGCATAGGCTACGCACAACGATATACGGTATGAAAAGCGATTTTTACGGGTTAACCAGCGGTTCTGGGTTCAATACCGGCTCAACGCCCATGATCCAGTTCAATCCATAATAATCCGCGACGCAGTTGTTCACCCAGTACCCTGATTTATCGGATAGATCTGTGAGCCCGGCGAGGCTGTCCAAAGCGCGTACGGATAGCTCTGTTTCTCCATTGTCGCGGGCCTGGATGATTTCGGTTTGACGTCCATCCCACAAGATCGCCCGGCGCTGCAAAATGGGGTATTCGTGCAGGATGCGGGCGCCCATGAGCCCAGGTTGGATCAGATAGAGGAGCACTACGAGGGCCAATGCCGCCTGAGTTTTGGCTTTGAAGATGAGCAAGCTCAAAACCATCGTGCTCAAAACAATCAGGATCAGCATCAACGCGAGATTTTGTTTCACGAATGATCGCATGTCTGGGTATGCAGGTGGGTAGAAATGTTGCGTCATCCCAGACAGCCACAGCGTATTGGTGCAGACGATCCCAGCGCCGGATAAAATCACCACGATGAAAAACCAGCGGTGGTTACGCCAGCGCGAGAGGAAATTCCCGGTCATGAAACCGATGGAAGCGGCCAATAGAATGCTGATAAAACTGGGAATTATCAAGGCACGGTTGCCAGGATAACTCGACTCTGCATAGAAGCTTGGCGCCATGGCTGCCACCGTCAATACATAGGCGATGAAGATAGCAGAAATGACACCGACGCTGAACTGCTTCCACGGCAGCGGCGGTACTTCGCGAAGTGAGGAATGGATCAGCCCGAATAGGCCAAAAAAGATCAACGCGGCTGCGTACAACAGCGTTGGCCGGTATGCGGTAAAGACATAGAAGTAGATCCCGCCGTCCAGCGAATTGACGATGGTCGATTGGAGGCTGGCAGCGCTGCCGTAGGCCATTCTCAACCGCTCCGCATTCACCGGTGAAGCGATGAGCAGCGCCATCGCAGCGGCGGACCCCAAAAACGCAATGCCTGCCGGAAGAATCAGATGCCGCCACGGGCTGTTCTTGAGGCACGTGATGCCAAAAATAATCCCCAGCAGCACGATTTGGACGCAAACAGCCGTTTCTGAAAAGCCCCCGGTGAGAACGGCCATCAAAAAGACACCCAACAGCAACCAGGGCCGCCATTTTGCTGCCTGGCTGGCGATTTGCATTAACAGCACGAGATAGGTGCCGGTCACCAAAGGAGCAAAATAGGGAAACATCCCCGCCCGCCAAAAAAAGCTCTGGACCCAGTTGGGCGCAGTGCTCAACGTGAACAAAATCAACGCTTCGGAGACGAGGAACGCTTCGAATCGATTAAGGCGTATCCGGGTGTTTTGTTTGAAAATGCGGTGAATGAGGGAATACAGCCCAAATAACCAGGCAAACAACATGAGGCCTGGTAAGACAGGCACGCTTCCCGGCCCGGCCAGCTCGCTCAATCCCATCCCCAGGGTTAAGGAATAGCGGTTTCCTGAATAGGTTGTTTGATGCAAATACGAGTTGTACTGCGAGCGGAAGAAACTGTCCTGATTGAGAAAAACGGAATAGCAGTAGTCATCCTGAAGATACCGAGAGGTAGTTCCGATGAGCGCGAAACTGAACAACCCAACAGATAGCACAATACAGCTTAGGCCTGCGATTGCCTTGTAGATTTTGTTCGACATCGGAGATTTCATCAAGAGTGGGTAATGGGTGCTAGCATACAGGCTGTTTCTAAGTAAAACGCCAGAAGTGCCTTTACGAACAGCCTACTACATCCAGGCGTTTTACCCTAGTAATTCGCCGGGCGTAAGACTTCCTTTGTTAAGCTATTTTTGGCGAATTACCTATTAGCGGAACGGAGCAATTATAGCAGTGATTGGCACGGCAACGGTGGGGTAAAGTGAATATTAAATTAATGCAAACCCTACCAAAAACCTCTATAATCTGTGTGGGGGCATTATTTACCGGCAAGTCAGTTTACTGGTGAGATCAACCTGGAAACAATTGGAGATGCTTCGATATAAAAGATGCAGGTCCGCGGCCTCGGGCTGCCTGACATTTATCATTCTCGTCAATATCGGCCTGATCGCCCTGCTGCTGGCTGACCGCCTGGGTGAGGGATCGCTGGCGGCAGTGGAGACGGTCACCAGCGTGCCGATCCCTGTAACTGGCCTGGAGGAAACTACCCCGGAGCCGCAGCCTTCGGCGACGCCTTTCCAGCCGCTTCCGATCACCGCGGAGGCAAACGCGATCGTCCGCTCCATCGATCCGCCGCCCACCGAACTGCCCGCGCGGATCACGGCGGAACCCACCCAACCGCTGCCCACCCCCGCACCGTGGACCGGGCGCGAGCGGGTGAATATCCTCGTTATGGGCATGGACCAGCGCGAAGATTCGGATTCCTTCGACGTTCCGCGCACGGATACGATGATCCTGCTGACGGTTGACCCGGTGACCAAAACCGCCGGTATGATCTCCATCCCCCGCGACCTGTGGGTCTACCAGCCGGAGACGGTGAGCTGGCACAAGATCAACACGGCGTACCGTTGGGGCGAGCTTCGCAGATTGCCGGGCGGTGGGCCAGGGCAGGCCATGCGTGCTATCTCACGTTTGCTGGACGTGCCGGTGCATTATTTCGTTCTGGTGGACTTCCATGCCTTTACTGGCCTGATCGACGCGATGGACGGGCTGGATATGCACATCCGCGAGCCAATTACCGTGGACCCGTTGGGGCCAGGCAATACCGTCACGCTGGAGCCGGGCGTGCAGACACTTAGCGGGGAGGTGGCGCTGGCTTACGCGCGCAATCGCAGCACCGAATTCGACGACTTTGACCGCACCTCGCGCCAGCAGGAAGTGCTTATGGCCATCCGCGACCAGGTGGTGGATTTCAACATGCTGCCTGGGCTGGTGCTGCAAGCGCCCAATCTCTACCGAGAGCTTTCCTCCAACATCCGCACCAACCTCACCCTCGACCAGAGCATCCGCCTGGCATGGCTGGCCAACCAGGTGCCGGAGGAGAATATCCGCCGCAGCGCGTTCGACTTCCGCAAAGACTTCTTCTACGAGACGATCGATACGGATGCCGGCCCGCAGGCCGTGCTGATCCTCAAGCCCGAGGGGATCAGAAGGATCAAAGAAGAACTGTTCCCCAATCCGTAATTCAGTGAAGAGGATTTTTTGCGAGGTTTGAAAACGCGAAGTGTTTTCAAACCTCGCAAAAAATCCTCTTCAGGCGGGCGAAGCTCGCGAAACCCAGAAAAAGCCCCTGCGGCTGAGCATGTTCCCCGTCCAGCTTCTGCTGGGCGGCGCTTTTGGGTTTGCTCCTATTCTGGCAGAACTTGTAACTTTCGGCAAACATTGTATATTTTCCTTTAAACATTATACATACCCTGTAACCGCTTCTCTGTGCGGCATACAATCACGATACGACCAAGTTCAAAGGAGGAAATAACCATGGTCCGCAAAACTCTCGGTTCTCTCGTGATGTTGGGTCTGGCGTTTGTATTAGCGCTGACCGCCGCAATCCCGGTTTCCGCGCAGGATGACTCCCCAGCTACCGTGTACGTGGTGCACGGTATCCCCGGCGCTGATCTGGGACTCGACCCGGCGCTGCCGGTGGATATCTCGGTCAACGGCGCTTGTGCGCTGACGGCCTTCCCCTTTGGCGAGATCGCTGGGCCACTGAGCCTGCCCGCCGGTTCCTATGATATCGCCATTGCGCTGGCGAACGCGGAAATGCCGTGCGGCAGTGAGCCGGTGCTCCAGGCAACTGTTCCGTTTGAGGCCGGTGAGAATGCCTCAGTGGTCGCTTACCTGAACACCGAAGGCGCGCCCACAGCCGGCAAGTTCACCAACGATCTCGATCACCTGTATGCCTCGCGCCTGCGCGTGATCGCCCACCACACGGCGAATGCCCCTACGGTGGATATCGGCTTCATCCGTCAGGAACCGGTTGACGGGCGCACCTCCTCGCGCAAGCTGCGTGACGTGTCGAACGGCATGCAGGGAGACGTAGACATGCGCACCGGCACCTGGGACATCACCTTCCGCCCCGGCGGTGATCCGTACCAGCAGATCGGCCCGATCACCGTACCGCTGGACCAGCAGGGAGCAGTCTATGCTGCCTTCGCGGTCGGCTCGCTGGAGAATGATACATTCACCGTGCTGCTGAAGCAGATCAAGTAATGATATAGAATGCACGGAAAACCAGAGAGGTTGGTGACAGCCTCTCTGGTTTTTTGCTATAGTTAACGGCAGATCGCGTTCTGCCGAGCAGACACGGCAGGGCAAGCATACATCCAAGGCAAAGATCGAACGAGGAGGGAGTGCCGTGATGAATGTTAAGTCGGGAATATTCCTGCCTACTAGCTGGAGGGATTTTGGTAATCGAACCATTCCCCAGGCGATGCAGGAAGTCGCAGGGACCGCGGATGCGCTGGGGTTCGATTCGATCTGGGCATGCGATCACATTGTCTCCTCTAAGCGCAACGTTGGGGCGGCTCGATGTCTGGAGCCGATGATTCTGATGTCGACCCTGGCGCACCAGTTCCCCCGGCTGGTCATCGGCACAGATGTTTTGGTTCTGCCGCAGCGCAATGCCGTTCTCGTAGCCAAGCAGGCTGCCACGCTTTCCGTGCTCACCGGCGGTCGGTTCATCCTGGGCATCGGCGCGGGATGGAATGAGGATGAATTCCGCATGTTGGGCGCGGATTTTGAAACCCGCGGACGGCACACCGATGAAGCGATATCTCTTATGAAGTCGCTGTGGAAGCAGACACCAGTTTCCTTTACCGGTTGGTATTACAAACTGGAAGAAGCCTACTTCTATCCGGATCCAGAGGGGGATGGACCTCCGGTTTGGGTGGGCGGATCCAGCCAGCCGGCGGTGTCGCGCGCTGCTCGCGTAGGTGATGGCTGGATGCCGTTTTGGGGCAAGTGGCAAGATTTCCAGAATGATTTGGAGAAGTTCCGCGGACAGGCGCGTTGGCTGAAAGACCAGCCGCGCGGGCAGGATGTGCGGTTGATTGTTAATGTGGCAGTGCGCATTGCGACTGGTTCTGATAAACACGCGACGGATGAACCGCAATCAGTGGAAAAGATTGTGGAGACGGTGCGGCGATATCAGGAAGCCGGGGTGGAGACGATCATCTGGAACATTCAATCTGACGATCTGGATGATTATCTGAATCAGATGCGGCTGTTGGCTGAGAAAGTTGTTCCGCTTATTGCGAGTAACTAAAAGCTGCTCGTGCTCTCATCGTTGTTGCGTGTTCGACTTTGTCGATCACGCAACAACGATGCAAAAGCATGAAAGTAGAAAACCGGGAGGCATTACGACCTCCCGGTTCTGTTATTTTCTTACTCCGCTTTCTCCACCCGCACCGCGCAGACCTTGAATTCTGGGATCTTCGCGACCGGGTCGAGCTCGTAGTCTTGCGTGAGCATGTTGGCCGGGGCTTCTCTCCAGTGGAAGGCCATGAAGACCGTCCCCGGGGCGACGCGGTTGGTGACTCTTGCCATCGTCTGCACTTCGCCTCTGCGGCTCTTCACCGTCACCGGGCAGCCGTCATCCACGCCCAGTGTGGATGCGTCGGCGGCATTGATCTCGATTGTTCCGTTGGGTTCTTTCCAATCCAGCGGCAGGCTGCGGCGGGTCATCGTGCCGGTGTGGTAGTGGTAGAGCATTCGCCCGGTGGTCAGAATCAGCGGGTAGGCTTCGTCCACCTGCTCGGCGGCGTCACGAGCGCGGATGGCATGGAACAACCCCAGCCCGCGGCTGAATTTGGCCGTGTGCAGGGTGGGCGTGCCCGGATGGGTCGGGTCGGGGCAGGGCCACTGCAAGCCCTTGCCCGCGAGGCGCGCATAGCTCATCCCGGCGTAGATCGGCGTGACCGAGGCGATTTCGTTGAAGATGTCAGCGGTGCTGCCGAAGGTCCAGTAGCCACTGGCGCGATCGATCCCCAATTTCGCATCAAAGCGCGTGGCGAGCTCGGAGATGATTTCCCAATCAGGCTGCGCGGAGCCGGGGGCCGCCAGCACCGGAGCGAGCATCTGCACGCGCCGCTCGGTGTTGGTGAACGTGCCCGATTTCTCCAGCGCCGCCGCGGCGGGCAGAATTACGTGGGCAAGCTGGGCGGTTTCGGATGGGAAGATATCCTGCGCGACGATGAACTCCATGGCGCGCAGAGCGTGCTCCACGTGGCTGGTGTTGGGGTCCGAAAGCATTGGGTTTTCGCCCATCACGTACAACGCGCGGACTCGGCCTTCCACCGCCGCCTGCATGCCCTCTACCACGGTCAGGCCAACCTTACCGGGCAGGCTCTCGACGCCCCAGGCGCGGGCTATTACGGCGCGTTTTTCATCGTTGGTCACAGGCACGTAGCCTGGGTACAGGTTAACCAGGCAGCCCACATCGCACGCGCCCTGTACATTCGACTGTCCGCGCAGCGGGTTGATGCCGCTGGAGCGTTTGCCGATCTGCCCGGTCATCATCGCCAGGTTAGCCAGCGACATGACGATATCCGTGCCGCTGCTGCGCTGGGTGATGCCCATGGCGTACAGGATCGCGGAATGCCCACGTTCGTTATTATACTTGGAAACGCCGCCCGCCCGCTGCCCGAGCGCGTAGATACGCGCGGCCTGTTCGATCTTCTCCACCGGCACGCCCGACATCAACGAAGCGCGCTCGGGGGTATATTCTTCCAGCGAGGCGGTAAAGTCCGCGTAGCCCTCGGTCCGCGCCTGGACGAAGACCTCGTCGGCCCAGCCCTCGCGCAAGATGATGTGCATCATCGCCAGGAAGACGTAAATATCGGTGCCGGGTTTGGCCTGCAGATACAGCGTGGCGTGCTCCACCAGCGGAACGCGGCGCGGGTCGATGATGATCAGATTTGCGCCGCGCTTGGTGGCACGTACAATCTCGTAGCTGATCACCGGGTGCGCTTCGGCGGTGTTCGAGCCGGTGATCAGGATGCAGTCCGAGTCACGCAGCTCGCGGATCGAGTTGGTCATCGCGCCGGAGCCCAGCGACTTGACCAGCCCTTCCACCGTGGAGGAATGGCACAGCCGGGCGCAGTGGTCGATGTTGTTGGTACCGACAGCGGCGCGCATGAACTTCTGGAACAGGTAGTTTTCTTCGTTCGTACAGCGGGCGGAGGCCAGGCCCATCACCGAATCCGGGCCGTGCTGCTGCACGATCTCCGCCAGCCGGGCGGCGACCACGTCGAGCGCGGTATCCCAATCGACCGGGATGTAGGCGGCGGAGAGGTCGGGGTGTTTTACACCCAGTGGGGAATGATCCGTCATCTGCCAGGGCGTATCCGTCAGTCCAAGCTGGAAGGCCAGGTCGCGGCGGATCAGCGGCTGGGTCAGGCGGTCGGGATGGGTGACGAAATCCCAACCATAGCGGCCCTTGGTGCAAAGGAATTCGCCATTTGCGGCTGCATCCGGCGTGGATTGCGCATAGGCAATCTGGCCTTCCTTGTTGAGTGCATATTCGATCTGGCAGCCCACGCCGCAGTAGCTGCACACGCTCTGCACCCGCTGCATCTCCCATTCACGGCCCTTGCCCTTGCGAGAGACGGGCATCAGCGCGGCGGTGGGGCACACCTGCACGCAGTTGCCGCAGAACACGCACTTTGAGTCGATCATCGGGCCGTCGAATGGCGTAGACATATGCGCCTCGAACCCGCGCCCGGCGATCTCGATGGCATTTGCACCAACCACTTCCTCGCATACGCGCGTGCATTTGCCGCACAGGATGCAGTACTTGTGGTCGCGGATGAAGAAGGGGTTGTCGTCCTGGAACAGCGAGCGCGAAATGTTCTTCACGTAGCTGGTCTCGGTAACGTTGTACTCGTAGGCGTAGCGCTGAAGTTCGCAGGAGCCGGACTTCTCACAGGTCACGCAGTCCAGCGGGTGATCCGAGACGAACAGGTCGATAATATCGCGGCGCATGTCGTACAGCTGCTCGCTCTGGGTGGTGATGTTCATGCCGTCTGCGGCCAGCAAGCCACAGCTTACCACCGGCTCGGGGCGGCCCTCCACCTCCACCAGGCACAAGCGGCAGCCGCCGGATGCGCTCAATTCGGGGTGGTAGCACAAGTGCGGGATGTGGATGTTGTGGGCCAGCGCCGCGTCCAGCACGGTCTGCCCCGGCTGCACGGTGATCTGTTTACCGTCAATGGTCAGTGTCAGCATCGTTATCCCTTTCCTTCACTAGCCGCGGACGCGATAACCGCTGCCGGCTGCTGGATCAGCGCTTCATACTCGTGCCGGAAATACTGTAACGTGCTCAGCACCGGGTTCGGCGCAGACATTCCCAGCCCGCACAGGCTGGTGCGCCTGACGGTCTTGCACAGTTTTTCGAGCTGCGCCAGGTCTTCCTGCGTGCCCGTCCCGCCGACAATTCGATCTAGTAGTTCGCGGATCTGCACAGTGCCCACCCGGCAGGGCAGGCACTTGCCGCAGCTTTCATCCACGCAGAAGTCGATGAAAAAGCGGGCAAAGTCGGGCATGCGCGTCGAGCTGTCGATAATCACCATGCCGCCCGAGCCCATGATCGAGCCGAGCTTGCGCAGGCTTTCGTAATCCACCGGCATATCCAGATATTCCTCTGGGATGCAGCCGCCCGAAGGCCCACCGGTCTGCACGGCTTTGAAATCCCAGCCGGAGGGGATGCCACCCCCAATGTCGTATACGATCTCGCGCAAGGTGATGCCCATAGGTACTTCGATCAGCCCGGTGTTGCGGAGCTGCCCTGCCAGCGCAAAAACTTTTGTGCCTTTGCTCTTTTCGGTGCCGATACCGGCGAACCAATCCGCGCCGCGGTTGATGATGGTAGGAATGTTGCCCATCGTCTCCACGTTGTTGATCACGGTCGGCTGGCCCCACAGGCCTGAGGTTGAAGGGTAGGGCGGTCGCATGCGTGGAGTGCCGCGCTTGCCCTCAATCGAGTGGATCAGCGCGGTCTCTTCGCCGCACACAAATGCGCCCGCACCAATACGCACGTCACAGTCAAAGGCGAACTCCGTGCCAAGTATTGACTTGCCCAGCAGTCCACGCCGTTTCAGCGCGCGGATGGCCTTGCTGATGCGTTGGATGGCGTTGGGGTACTCACCGCGGATGTACAGGTAGCCGTAGGTCGCGCCCACGGCATAGGCGCAGATGATCATGCCTTCCAGAATGCGGAAGGGGTCATCTTCCATCACCGCGCGGTCCATATACGCGCCCGGGTCGCCCTCGTCGCCATTGACGATGACGAATTTGCGCGGAGCGGTCTCCTTGCGCATCAGGTTCCACTTCATCCCGGTGGGGAAGCCCGCACCGCCGCGCCCGCGCAGCCCGCTGCGCAGAATCTCGTCACACACTTGCTCGGGGGTCATCTCACGCAGCACTTTTGCCAGCGCCTGAAAGCCGCCGTAGGCAAGGTAGTCTTCCAGCTTCTCGGGGTTGATATGCCCCATGCCGTCGAGCACCACTTTGGCCTGCTTGGTAAAGAAGGGCAGATCGAGCGGGATGCGGTGATATTCCAGCTCCGACTGCTGTGCCGGGGTGATCTCTTCCGGCTGCAATTCGGATGGCGGAGTCGGCCCGGCGGGCACGTGGTTCTCGATGATCTCTACCGCGATCTTGCTAGTAACGCCGCCATAGAGCGTGGGCGCTTCGTCCTTGCTCTCCACCCGCACCAGCGGGCCGTGGCTGCACAGCCCCATGCAGCCAGTCTTCACAATCTCTACCTCGTTCGTCCCAGCATGGCGCTGCTTTACTGTCTCTTCCAGCGCGTCCACGGCTTCTCCGGCGCCTGCCGAGAGGCACGCCGTGCTGGTGCAGCAGTACACGCGCCGCTCAAACTGCTCCTGCCGGGCGCGTTCTTCCTGGGCGATCTTTTCCAGGTGGCTGTTATCCATCAGAAACCATCTCCTGCTGCTCCACAGCCCCGTGGCAGTGGCATTCGTCGGCTTTCTTGCCGTTCGCACGGGTGACAGTATCCTTCACGCGTGCGGTAACAGCATCCGGCGCTTCTTTGCCGCGGATCTCGCCGTTAAAAATGACCACCGGGGCCATGCCACAGCTGCCCAGGCAGCGGGCGCGCGTCAGGCTCACCGCGCCATCGGGGGTCGTCTCGCCGGGAGCAATGTTGAATTCCGCTGCAATCGCCTCTTCGATCTTGGTAGAGCCCTTCACGTAGCAAGCCGTCCCGGCGCAGACAGTCACGTTGTGTTCGCCGAGCGGCTCAAAGCTGAACATGTGGTAAAAGGTCGCCACGCCGTACACCCGGCTGAGCGGAACATTCAACTGCTGCGAAACGTAGACCAGCAGGTCTTTGGAGAGGAAGCCAAACGCCTCCTGTGCCGAGGTGAGCACCTCTAGCAGGGCGTCTTTCTCGTAGTTGAACCGTTTAATCTCGCGATCGATAATTTTGTAGCGGTTATCGCCGCTGGGATGATCATCCCGGTGGGTGGTTTGCGTCATTGGTTGGTTTCTCCTAGACGGGGTACGTGGGTAAACGGGCCGGAGCATTTGACGATATTCAGTTACCAATAAAGCATACCGGGTAAAAATGATAAATTAAGGAACAAATGTAAAGATTGTCCAATTGGAGCGTTTTGATTATATACGATCCACCGGCATTTCTATCGTTTCAATTGTCATACAATTAACAATACAAATAACACCAACGCTGAAAAACGCGCCGGTGTTATAAGATTTTGCGGTGAACAAAAAGCACTGGGCAGCCTAGCACGAGCTACCCGTGTAAGATCTCCCTTTCTGCCTGATCCGCTTCCTTCAAGATATTTGCGGCTTCTGCTTTTACGTCCGCGCTCGCGCCAACCTGGTAGGTGATGAACTTTACCAGGTCCTTTGCCTCACGGATTAGGCCTTTCACCTGCGCAACGTAGGTGAGATCATACCGCCCAGAGTCGGGTGGGATGGAAACTTCGCGTGCCTTTTGAATCAGGGCGCGGGCTTTTGTAATCCGCTCGGCGGCGGGAATGAGTTTTGCCATGCTTGCTCCTTCGGTATCTTTATTTGGTTATACTGCGAGAATTAACCGTCGCTCCTGAGCGAAAGCCAGTGGGGAAGTAGTGGCGAAGTATTCCACGAACAGCGATGAATATGAGTAACGATAGCGGCACAATAAAAATTGCTTGTAAAGCTATGGTGTTAAATACGGTGAAAAGGATGCCCAGATAGCCCAGTAGGAAAATATAGCCTGTCGGAAAAATAAACAAGCTAATCAAATCGGCTTGTTGGAAGTACGGCAAGCTCAAGGTAACTGCAGCAAGAAAAGCAAGCATCCGCTCCTCTTTCTTGAGGGGCAGGATGAGTGCGAAAGGAAGAAGTAGCAGAGAGTATGGACCTATATAACGCCAAAGTGAAATGCTAGCGTCGTTATTTGGCGGGTTGTTGACGAGGCGACTGAAAAGTTGCCCTACCCAATCGGGATATAGCATGAATGAGAGGAGGAGACCGACAATCGGAACAACCAAGATTCGAAGGCGATCCCGCCAGGTGAGATCAGCAATCAGCCAGAGTGCACCGCCAACTAAAATACCCAACTGAAATTTGGTTGCCGCCATCAGCAATCCAAAACCAGCGAGATCCCAACGTTTATTGGCAGCAGCCCACCAGAACAAAGCCAGGAATCCAACGATGAGCCCAGTAATTTGACCATAGAACAAGAGATAGAGAAACTGATACGAAAGTAGAACGATCGGTGCTTTGCCGCCAAAGATCCGCGCGGCATAAAAAACACAGAGGATGTTCAGAGCGTTCCACAGAAAGTAACCTATTGGGTTGGGTATCCATGCAAATAGGTAATAAAAGGGCACCGCCCAACTCGCATAGAAGTAATCTTGATAGTTCCCCCTAACAGTATCCATATAAATGTAGAAGTCGCACGGATAATAATGTCCTTCGGCTTCCAACCAGATAAAAACGCCCACCATGCTTAATGCAAAGCCGATAGCAAAAAATTCTGCCAAAGATATTCTCGCTCTTATTCGCTGGTCAATAATATTTTTGTCAAAAGAAATATTGATGTGCTGCGACACCGAATCCCCCTTTAGATGATCTACCGGGACGGAAGTTTATATGCAACTAATGCCAAGACTTATCCAAAAAAGGTTTGTGTTTGTAGTTTGTGCGATGTGGTCGCACAAACTACAAACACAAAAAATTATTTTTGAATAGATACTAAAAAACTTGAGTTTAGAGTTGGAGCGTCAAGAATAGCACCTTAACAAAAAGTGGAATTGCTGGTAAAAGCATAATCGGCCAAGAAAATGCAAACCCAACAATTCCGAGAAAAAGTATACCAAAGTATGCGG
>JAEYTI010000168.1 GCA_023434145.1 Chloroflexota bacterium
TTCCCCTGCCGAAACCCACCATCAAACGGAACCACATTGACTGATTGATATTATGCCGGTAGATCGCTGACAAAAGCAGGGCCGGCCAAAAGCTATCCGAATGTACCGTAGTGTCGGTGCGTATCAAAATAGATTAGAAAAAGATGAGAATCTTCTCCAAACTGTCATTTTGGTTATTTCTTATTCGACGTATTGGTAGAACGGCAAAAAAGCAAATTTGCAACTGCGCTGCCGGTGAAGTGAAAAAAACGATTGAAGCGAGAAAGGAGATAATCATGAGCCAGGAGAATAAAACCACCAAGAAAGCCAGTGGATTTAGCGATTTTGAACGAGCCGCTATGAAGGAGCGCGCCCAAGAGGCGAAGGCGGAAGAACGTATGAATAAAAACAGGGAGGCAGGGGAAAGCGCCATACTCGAGAAGATCGCCGAGATGCCGGAACCGGACCGCACCATGGCCGAGCGGATCCATGCGATTGTCAAAGCTAACGCACCAGACCTTATGCCGAAAACCTGGTATGGGATGCCCGCCTATGCCAGAGACGGAAAAGTCGTCTGCTTCTTCCAAAGTGCTGAGAAGTATGAATCGCGATACTGCACTTTCGGCTTTACCGACCAGGCAAACCTCGATGAAGGCAACATGTGGCCAGCTTCCTTCGCGCTTAAGGCGTTGACCGCCGCGGAAGAAGAAAAGATCGCCGAACTGGTTAAGAAGGCAGCGCGTTGAGGCGCGTACCCCCCGCGTTGAAGATCGTACAGCCCCGTATGGACTTAATCCAGGATTATTGATCCAAATAATCCTGTAGACACGACAGACTGGACGTGATAGACTCGCTTTGCAATTGCTTCTGCGGATGCAAAGCGAGTCTATCGCTCACAAGGGAGGATATAACGCATGAAATACATGTTACTGATGTATGCGAACGAGTCGGAATCGGCAAACTTAACCCCCGAAGAATCTCAGACCTTGTACGAGGATTGGATGACACTGCTGAAGGAAGCGAATGATGCCGGGGTATTGCTATCGAACAACGGGCTCTCCCCGATCAGCAATGCGACCACGGTGCGGGTGCGAACCGGGCAGACTCTGTGCACTGATGGTCCATTTGCCGAAACCCACGAGCAGTTGGGCGGCTTCTTTTTACTCGATTGTAAAGACCTCGATGAAGCGATCCGCTGGGCCGCCAAAGTTCCCCATGCAAAATATGGCTCGGTCGAGATTCGCCCGCTATGGGACCAAATATAGCGGTGGTTTCAGCAGATAGAAGAGGATGACGCATCCGCAAACCGCTGCACAAATTGAAGCCACGTTCCGCGAAGAACACGGTCGCATTCTTGCCGCGCTGATCAGCCAGCTGGGAGATTTTCCGCTGGCAGAAGACGCCCTGCAGGATTCGCTGGTCATCGCGCTAGAAGGCTGGCAAGCCGACGGCATTCCGCGCAATCCCGGCGCGTGGCTACTGACTGTTGCGCGCCGCCGCGCCATCGACCGTCTGCGACGAGCGTCAATAGAAACGCGAAAGTTGGGCATCCCCAACTCCCCTCCGCAGGATGCGAACGCCGGACAAGCCAGCAACGCAAGTATTGGCGTGGCGAATATTCATGGCACCCCCGCGGTAGATTTTGCCGATGCCCAGGAAGAGCCTGAGATGGACGATGATCAGATCCCAGACGACCGCCTGAAATTGATGTTCACCTGCTGCCATCCTGCGCTGGCGATGGAAACCCAGGTTGCGCTGACCCTGCATACCCTGGGCGGCCTGACGACGCCGGAGATCGCGCGCGCGTTCCTGGTTGCCGAGCCAACCATGGCGCAGCGCCTGGCTCGGGCGCGCAAGAAGATCCGCGAGGCAGGTATCCCCTACCGCGTGCCGCCCCTCGATCTGCTGCCCGAGCGGCTGGATGCGCTGCTGGCGGTGATTTACCTGATCTTTAATGAAGGGTATGTCGCCACCGGTGGCGATACCCCGATCCGCCTGGAGCTTTGCGGGGAAGCCATCCGCCTGTGTCGCGTGCTGGTGAATTTGATGCCGCAAAGCGCAGAGGCGCGCGGGCTGCTGGCACTGATGCTGCTCCACGACTCACGCAGAGAAACGCGGATCAGCCCGGCGGGCGAGCTCATCTTACTCGAAGAACAGGACCGTGCCCGGTGGGATCAGGAAAAAATCCGCGAAGGAACCGCCATGCTCGATGGTGCGCTGGCGCTGCGAGACCCAGGCCCCTACCAGGTGCAGGCAGCGATCAGTGCTTTACACGCCGGGGCGCCAACCGCCGAGTCAACCGATTGGCGGCAGATCGCGGCGCTCTACGACACCCTGGCAAGAAGGATCCCATCAGTGGTGGTAGAAGTGAACCGAGCGGTGGCAGCCGCCATGGCATTTGGGCCGCAGGTAGGATTAGACATCTTGAGCATGCTCGAAAGACAGCCGGAGGTGGCCCGGCAAGTAGATGGATTTTATCCATACCACGCGGCGCGCGCAGACCTGCTACGCCGGCTGGGCCTGCCCCCAGCAATCACCGAAGCCGCCGATGCCTACAAGCGAGCACTTGCCTTATGCGGTAACAGCGCCGAGCGCGCATACCTTCAGCGCCGCCTGGATGAGATGCTCAGCATCTTAGCCTAGGCGCAGCAGGAGCTGCGCGAGAAAATGTATCATGGAGCCGTGTAGCTGCGCTGCTCTCTTCTTCTGGAAGCAGCCATGATTACCAGCGCCAGAAGCCAATTGAGCGCGGGTTCGATCCACGCAGGGACATCTGCCGGGGTGGCGATGAAGAGATTGGACAGTGCAATGGCCGTATGGAAGAAGATCGCCGGCAGCAGGCTGCCAGAAGTATGGTTGAAAATCCATGCAAACAGGTACGATGTGGCGATCAGGTTGAGCACCATCCAGATGGTAAACGTGCCTTCCGCCGAACTGCCAACAGTCAGCGAAAGCGGCAGATGCCACACGGCCCACAGCGCGCCCAATATCACACTGGCTACAAACGGCGTTAAGCCCGCCTGCAAACGGGGCAAAGCATACCCGCGCCAGCCGGGTTCCTCGCCCATCGAGCTACCCAGCAGGCTCTGCTGTAAGAAGATTATTGGCAGAAAAGTCAGCGGGCTCACTCCGGCCATTTCAGACGGCAGTGGATAGGCCTGGAGGAACGGCGGGGTCGAAAAGTCGGGCATTGTGCCGCCAAAGATAACGTGCAGCCCTGTTTTTGCCACCGAAACGACCGCTGGCCACAGCAGCACGAACAGATACCATACAAACCCCACCCGCCAAACCAGTAACCGGCGGAACAGGCGAGAAAGACCGCTGCGGCCATCAAACAACAGGCTGGTGATTACGGCGGCGAAAAAAGGGCCAAACGCCCCAATCAGATTAGCGAGCGCCGGATCGATCACAGCGGGCAGGATGCCCCGAGATGCCAGTGCAACCGGAACCCAGAAAGCCCAGGAAATGGCAAATGCCAGCAGAAAGAAAACCGGTAAGGAGTGTTTCTTCGGTTGGATCGTCACTTGAGGGTTCATTACGTTTCTATTTTCCGTTACCTGCGGACATTCAAAGGCCGCATATCGGTCCACACTTCTTCAATGTAAGCCAGGCACTCCGCTTTCGGCCCAGATTTACCCTCGGCCTTCCAACCCGGCGGCAGTGCTCTGCCAACAGGCCAGATCGAGTACTGCCCTTGTTCATTGATAACCACCAGATAGATACCTGCGCCTTCAGATTCTTCGGAACTCATAGGATTCTCCAGGATTGCGATGATTCAGGTGCGGTAGGCGTTATTCGTAGCGAAATGCCCGGATACTCAACGCCAGAAAAACGACGGCAAAACCGAACAGCACGGCGATTTCTGGCAGAATGGCTTGCATATCCAGCCCGCGGGTGATGATATCTTGAAAGGCATCCATCGCCCAGGCCGTCGGCAGCAGGTGTCCCACTGTTCGCAGCCACGCGGGGACGACTTCGAGCGGCCACCAGGCCCCACCCAGCGCGGAAAACGACAGCACGATGACGTTCACCAGCGCACCGGCTTGCGCGCCACTGCGTGCCAGCGCGGAAATAAGTATGCCCAAAGATGCCGCCGCCAGGGCGAAGACGATCACCACCAGCGCCAGCGCCAGTGGGGAGCGGCCCCAATTGACGCCAAAGATCAAAGCCCCGGCAACAATCAGCAGCACCATCTGGATGATGCCCGCCGAGTAAATCCCCAGCATTTTGCCAATCAGGATCGCGGAGCGGTGCATCGGCATGACCACCAACCGCCGCAGCGTACCTTCTTCCCGCTCGTACAGGATGCCAACCCCGCCACCGAGGAAGACGATCAGCGAAAACATCACCAGCATTCCCGGCGAAGATTGGCTGTAGCCCGTTGGAGAAAGCGTCTGCCCGCTGCGGGTCACCGGTTTCACTTGCAATGAAACCGGCGCGCCGCTGGCCCACTGCGCTTCAGCAGCCTGCGCGGCATTCTGCTGATAGGCTGCCTGTTCGGCCTCGTTGACCAGCCCCAGGGTATCCGCGATGCGAAGCGCGGTCGCGCCCGCTTGCTGCGCGCTTTCCACCCGCAGCATGGCAGCCTCTACAGCCTGTTCGGCAATCTCGGCTTTTTGGCCGTCATTGGAGTGGAGATATAGGTGGATCGCAACCGGCGCGCCTGCCCGCATCTGAGCGCTGGCATCCGCGGGGAGAACCAGTCCCGCATCTAACCCCGAGGCGCTGCGCTGGGCTTCTTCTGCGGAAACCAGCCTTACCGCAACGTTGCCGCCTGTTTCGAGCGCGCTCACCATCTGCGTGCCAACTGTTCCACTGTCCAGGTTTGCCACGCCCAGCGCCAGCGGCCCGGCAGCAGCCTCGCTCTGATACACCTGCCCAATTGCAAAGGTGAACAGCAAGGGGACCAGCAGAAAGTACACCAGGCTGAACGGGTTGAGCATGGTCTGTTTGAACTGTAAGGCGGCAATGGAAATTGCTTTTTGTAGCATAGCTCACCTTTTGAGAAAATGCGGGAAACGCCAGACACTCAGCGCCAGGAAGACAACCGCCATCCCCATCAGCACACCCGCCTCGAGCAGAATTTCACCAATGCCCAGGTTGCGGATGACCAAATCCACCATGCCATCAATGGCCCAGCGGGTAACGGTGATGTAGCTGGCGGTTTGCAGCCACTGGGGAAAGCCATACGGCGGAATAAAGCTGCCGCCAATCGAGGCCGAGAGCAGCACGACAAATCCGGCGATCACGTTGGCGCGGTTTGCATCGCGAGCAAAGGTAGATAGGAACGCGCCAAGGCTGGTAACCGCCGCAGCAACCGCTGCGACCATAATCCCCAACCCCGCCAGTGACGAGCCCCAGCTCAGTTGGAAGATCAGCCGCGTAGCAGCAATCAACAGCGCCAATTGCAAAGCCCCCACCAGGAAGACCGCGCCAATCTTGCCCAGCAGTACCTGCGTGACGCCCGTACCAGTGCTCACCAGGCGCGCCAGCGTGCCGTCTTTCACCTCACTGAGGAAAGATTGAATGGTGTCGAACAGGCCAAATAGCAAAAAGAATGCCGCGAGGCTCACCGCCAGGTATGCCAGCGGATTATCAACCGGGCTGGCTGCCCCGGTGTAGGTGCTTTCCAAACGAAGCTGGCCTTCCGAGCCGTTTGCTGTTTCAAGCAGTGCCGCTGTTAGCGCGGCCTCAAACGCTGCCGGATCGAGCGCTCCACCCGCTGCCTGACTGGCCATCTGCCTGGCCGTTTGCGTGGTGATCACGGAATGGTTGATCCCCGCTGTTACACGCGCGACCAACCGTTCTACCACCCCGGCGCTGATCTGGCGTACCGGGTCGGTATACAGTTCCACCTGCCCGGCGGATTGCTCCAGCGCGCTCCGGCTAAAACCGGCGGGTATGTTCACCACCGCAACCACCCGGCCCTGCTCTACCTGCGCCAGCGCTGCCTGCAAATCCTGTTCCGCCGACCACTGCACACCCTGCGGGCCAAGCTGGTGCAGAACGTTGACCATTTGCTCGCCCAACGGCCCTGTATCCTGATTGACCACTACCGCCGGGATATCGGGCAGCGGATTGATCGCCCCGCGCATGACGTCTCCAAACGAGGCGCCGATCACGGCGGTTAGAATCAGCGGCGTGATCAGGCCGAGGAACAGCGCGCGGGTATCGCGCAGGCGGAGGAGTACGTCTTTCAGCAATATCGCCCAGATTTTCATCGTTCTCCTTTCCCGCTCATTCGCGCAGCGCCCGTCCGGTCAGCGACAGGAACAGGGATTCAAGATTCGGCTCCTGAATTTCCACCTGTTTCACTGGCATTTGCGCCTGGCCCAGGCAGTTGATCACGTACGACAGAACCATCTCCGCCTTGCGCGCCTGAACCACCAGCACATCTTCCTGCACCAGCACCTGGTTCACATCTGGTATCTCAGCCAGCGACTGGCGGATGCCTTCCAACCCATCTCCGGCCTTGGCTGTGGTGATGCGTATGGTACTGAAATCACCGGCCTGCCGCGAAAGCGCTTCCTGGCTGCCGACCGCAATCAGCCGCCCCTGATCCATCACGCCGATGCGGTGTGAAAGCTCTTCCGCCTCTTCCATATAGTGGGTGGTATAGAGGATCGTCATGCCCTGCTGGTTGAGCTGCTTGATCGTATCCAGGATGTGCCGGCGGCTCTGCGGGTCGATGCCCACCGTCGGCTCGTCCATGAACAGCACGCGCGGCGTGTGCAAGAGGCCCACAGCAATATTCAACCGGCGCTTCATCCCGCCCGAGTATGTCCCAACCCGCTCGCGGGCATGGTCCGCCATCCCGGCCAGTTCCAGAGCGCGCTTCACCGCTTCGTTCCCCTTCTTGCCATATAGGCCGTACATTTTGGCCCAGAATCCCAAATTCTCCTGCGCGGATAAACCGTTGTATAGGGCGATCTCCTGCGGCACCACACCAATGGCAGCTTTCACCTTCGTTGGCGCGCGCGTGATCGAATGCCCGGCGATTTCTGCGTCGCCGCCGGTGGGCGCGATCAGGCAGCTCAACATGCTGATCAGCGTGGTCTTGCCCGATCCGTTGGGACCCAAAAGGCTGAACAACTCCCCCTCCGCGATCTCGAAAATGACCTCTTGAACGGCCACCGGCCCCTTGGGTGGTTGGTATTGCTTGGAAAGCTGCTTTACCGCGATCATTACAGACATATGCTCTCTCCTGGCTTACGACTGCTTCACCGTGGCCTGCCCGGCAATTGGACCTGACTGGGCATCGCCGCGCAGCACACGCTTTAGCACCTTCCCCGTGGCGCTCTTGGGCAGTTGATCGACAAAATGGATCACGCTGGGTACTTTGTAGCTGGCAATGGATTTGCGGCAGAGCGCCGCCAGCTCAATATCGGTCGCGGAGCAGCCCGGCCGGAGCACGACATCTGCCTCCACCTGCTCGCCAGTGACCGCGTTGGGTATGCCATATACCGCCGCTTCAGCCACAGCCGGGTGCTGGTAGAGCGCGTTCTCCACTTCTGCCGGATACACCTTGAGCCCGGCCACGTTGACCATATCCTTCAGCCGGTCTTCGATAAAGAAATAGCCCTCTTCATCCACTCGGCCAATGTCACCGGTATAGTACCAGCCGTTTTTGAGCACCTGCGCGGTCGCCTCGGGCTGGTTCCAATAGCCGAGCATCACGTTCGGGCCGCGGATGACGATCTCACCGACCTGGCCGGGCTGCGCTTTCTCACCGCTGTCCAGGTCGACGATTTTCATTTCCACGTTTTCAATCGGCGTGCCAATGGAGCCCAGCTTGTATTTGATGTGGTGATTATAGCTGGCAAAAGGTGAGGTTTCCGTCATGCCGTAGCCTACGTTGATCAGGATGCCAAACGTTTCCCACCACTGCTCGGCGATTTCACGCGGTAGATTTGCGGCTGCGCCCAGGTAATAGCGCACCGGGCTGAGCGCGGCGGGATCGACCCGCTCGTTGAGCATAATAATGAAGATGGTCGGCACAGCGCAGAACATGCTGACCCGGTTTTTCTCCACGGAGTGCAGAATTTGCTCCAGCTCGAAGCGCCGGTGCAGCACCAGGGTCGAGCCCGCTGTAAGGCTGGCATTCATCACCGCATTTTGCCCAAAGCCATGGAACAGCGGCAGGTACAGCAGCATCCGGTCTTCCGGCTTGATCCCCATGTAGTGGTTCTTGGCATACATATTGGAGATCACGTTCGCGTGTGAAAGCGTGACGCCCTTGGGAAAGCCGGTAGTACCCGAGGAGTAGACAATAGCTGCCGGGTCATTTGGGTCCATCTCCGCTGCTTCCGCAGTGGACGAGGCTTGCTCCATGAGCTTGGTGAACGTCATGCCCGAGGGCGCCTGATCACCGGCAATGATCACATGCTTCAGCGAGGGGACGTTGGCCCAATCGATGCGCGCCCATAATTCCGGCGTGGTGAACAGCACCACCGCGCCCGAGTCATTGAGCAGGTACTCAATCTCTCGCCCTACCAGCATCACGTTAATCGAGACGGAAATAGCGCCCAGCTTTTGAATTCCCAGATAGGCAAAGATAAACTCTGGGATATTGGGAAGCAGCAGCGCCACCCGGTCGCCACACTGAACGCCTAAACCGCGCAGCCCGTTGCACACGCGGTTGGCAAGCTCATCCAGGTGGCGGTAACTGTACGTTTGATCTTCAAAGATTAGCGCGGGCCGGTTGGGGAAATATCGCCGGCTGCTTTCAACGTTATGCGCAATATTCATGCGAGCCCTCCTCTTACAAGCGTCTGATAGCCGAGGTGGCCGAGAAGAAGTTGAAGAACGAGGTCAGATAGTCGCGGGTAATCTGACTGATCTGCGGCGGCTCAAAAGGCAGCACCAGGTTGATATAGCGGCCCTTCTCCTCCAGCAGCAGATGCAGGCTGTGCAGGCGCTCCAACCGGTCCGCGGCGTCTGGCATTTGTTCTTCCAGATCCGAACGGCGCGCCGGTTTGTTGAAGAACTGCAAAACCTCCCAGTCGATGGCGTCGATGGTGTGTTCTACGGCTTCGCCCATGCGGCTGTCATAGATCGAAAGACCTGTGTCCGACTGCTGCAAGTGCAGTTTCGGCGCAGTTTGCGGATCTTCCCAACGCGCCGCCCATGGGTCACACTGCTCGCGAACCTTGTTTATCCATTTCGTCATCGCTTTCAGATAAGGCGCGCCGATGTTATGGTTGGTAAAGCGACAGGCCAGGTTCCTGAGCGTGGCATCGTCAAAGGGATAGACCAGCTTATACATATCATCCGGGCGCAGGTCCAGATCGTATTTCTCGGCATTGCGGAAGTAGTGGCTGTGGCGTTCGAACATCACCGTTTGCACGCCGGTGGGCGGCGGCAGGTGCATCAGATAAGGGATGGTCTCTACGTACCCGCGGTACATCGCCTCATCTTCGCCCGGAATGCCGACCAGGAAGTTCCACACCGGATACACACCATACATCAAAGACGATTTCAGGCAGATGAGGTTTTGGAAGAGCGAGCTGCCGGTGTTCATCATCTTCAGAATGCCCGAATCCAGCGCCTCGATCTCGACTTGAATGACTCGCACGCCCGCCTTCGCAAGGATCTGGATGTCGCTCTCGGAGAAAGACGGCTTGGCTGAATAGTAGATCACCACATCCTCTGGCGCTTCCATCTGCGAGAACACCTCGCGCACCATTGTCTTGGGCATGGTGTTATCGACACAGGTCAGATACAGCGGCTTTGGATATTCAAATAGCTTTTTGAACTGCTCCAGCGCATTCTCTGGACATTTGACGTTGTAGTGCACCCGCGCATCCGGCAGCCCGCACACCGTACACTGCGTTTTCCCGCCCCACCAGCAGCCGCGCGAGGTCTCAAAGGTGAGCACGGGGTTGATCTCTTTGTTGGGGAAATACTGCCCAAAGGTCTGTAAGAAGGGCTCAAAGCGCGGCTCCAGCGGTGTGTTAATGTCCATCAAATCGCCAAAGGGGCGCAGCGCATCTTCGGGGATCGGTTCGTTAAGCGGAGCCTGAACCACGCGGTCGAGATTGGCCTTGCAGAACACGCCGTTGATGCGCTGCCGCCCGGCGATATCACCCTTCAGCGTGCAGCCGATGAAGTCTGAAAAGGCTTTCAAGCCGGGTCCAGAAACGACGAAGTCCATTTGCGGAATACTGCGGGCAATCTCCTGCCCCATCGGCGAGTCGCAGTTCGGCCCGCCCATAATGGTGATCAGGTTGGGGTTGCGCTGTTTGAGCTTGCGCGATATGGCGAAAACTGCCATGTTCTGCGAGAGGCGCGAGGTAAAGGCCACTACATCGGCTTGATCCAGTTCGTAGCGATCGATCAGCTCGTCAAGGAAGGCATCCACGGTTTTGCGCTTTTTGAGCAGCGCATACTTAAGCACCTGGGTTGACTGGTTGGGCACCGGGTAGTAGCGGTCAAAGTATTCCTGGGTGTTATCGGGCAGATCAGGGAAGGCCGACTGGCGAAAAAACCACTCGCCGATGCCAGATACCAACCCTTCAACGGCCAGGGCGACATATTGATACAGGGCCGTGCCCATGTAGCGCGCGAATTCAAGGTTGAGGTAATGGAGCTCCGTCGCGACTTGATCGCCGTATTGGTTTTCCGCCAGCGTCTTCAGTTGAGTCAGCGCCAGGGAAGGCGAATTCATAATCGCGAAGGGCATATGCACAAACTTGATTTTTAGCATCGCAATTTCTCCAAACAGCAGGGCTAATTGCTCAGATGAGATAGAAAATCGTTAAACGAGGCAAAATACTGCAATGCCTGAGCCGGGGTAGAAGGCGGCTCTTTGGGCAGCACCAGGCTGAAAAAGCGCCCGTTCTCTTCAAAAATCAAGCCGCGCGCCGCGAGCAGTTGAACCTGCTGGGCCAGTTCGGCTTCGGGACACCCAAACATCTCTACCAGATCGACCATGCGGCGCGGCTGGGACAAGGCGTATAGCAGACTGGCGCCCAGCGGATCGAGCGTGTGCTCCACCGCTTCTCCTGAGCGGGTATCGTATACAACACAGGCATCGCGGAAATACAACTGCGGGTGCAGTGAGCCATCCTGCCCATTCCAGCGCTGGATCCATTCGTTGACGTGCCGGGCGAGCGGATCATTCCACTTGCAAATAGCCGCGAGATAGGGCGCGTTCACATCCTGGTTGGTGAAGTGATAGGCCAGCTTATGCAGCGTTTCTTGCGCAAAGGGGTACACCATCGAGTAAAAATCACTGGGGCTCAAATCCAGGTCATAATCATCCGCATGGTCGAAGTAGGGGCTGTAGCGGTCAAAGCGCACAAGCTGCATCCCCGAAGGCGGCGGCAGGTGCATGAACAGGGGCAGATCGTGGCAGTACTTTTCATAAATCGCCTCGTCTTCTCCCGGCACGCCAACCAGGAAGTTCCAGATGGGGTAGATGCCAAAGCGCAGGCAGTCTTTGAGGAAGGTGAGGTTTTGGAAGGCCGTTGTGCCCTTGCGCAGCAGCTTAAGCGATGGGGTGGAGAGCGCCTCGATCCCCGTCTGCACGGCATGCACCCGGTGATCGGCCAGAATTTGCAGTTCTTCCTCACGGGTCGGCACCTTGAGCTCGTAGAGGATCATCGCATCATCGGGGTTATCCAGTTTAGAGATCACCTCTTCGACAAATCGCTTGGGCAGCACGTTATCCACGCAGCCCAGGTAAGCAAAGCGCGGGGCATACTGGAACAGCGATTGGAACTGCTGGAGGGCCTTTTCGGGATCCATGGGCCGGTGATCCATGCGGGTGCTGTTTAGCCCGCAAAAGCGGCATTGGGCCTTCTCGCCCCACCAGCAGCCGCGTGACGTCTCAAACAGCAGCACCGGCTTGATGCCCTGGTCGGGGAAGTGCTGCTCGAAGATGTCCAGAAACGGGCCGTAATCGAGCATCACATTGGCGTTAATGTCCAACTCTTCGCCAAAGGCAGCCAGCCCGCCAGGCGAATCGATGGCGGACAAATTCTCTCGCGAGAACACACCCGGGATCTGCTCACAGCCGGCACGGTCGCCCGCCAGGCGGTAGCCGATGAAGGTGGGGAAGCTCTTCAATGCCGGGCCTGAGAATACGTAGTCGATCTCGGCTACATTCTTGATGATCTCCTGGCCCATCGGCGATTCGCAGTTGGCCCCACCCATAATCACCAGAGCGTCTGGGCGGCGCTCTTTCAAGCGCTTTGCGACGGCAAAGCAGGCCAGGTTCTGCGAAAACATCGAAGAGAGACCAACTACATCGGCCTTGTCCAACTCGTACCGGTCAATCAGCGAGTCCAGAAATTCTCGCAGCCCCTTGCGCTTTTTCAACAGAGCGTATTTCAACACCTGGGTCGATTTGGTCGGCAGGGGATAATAGCGCGAGAAATACTCCTGGGTGTTATCGGGCAGTTCGGGGAAGGCCAGCGGGCGGAAGAACCACTCACCCAGGCCCGCCCCCAACCCCTCCACCGAGTGGGCGATGTACTGGTACAGGGCGGTGCCCATGTAGCGAGCAAAGTCCAGATTGAAATACAGCACGCGCACATCCACCTGCTCTCCATACTGCTGGTCGACGACCGACTTAAGCTGGGTCAGGGCAATTGAGGGTGTGTTCAGTGCCCCAAAGGGCAGGTTGAGAAGCGAGATTTTAAGCATCAAGCGGCTCCCCTGAGCGTCTACCATCCCTGCTGAATGCAGGCAATGACGTGATTGACATCTTCATCGGTAAGTTGGTTGTGCATGGGGATGGAAATATAGGTCTGCGACAGGCAGTCGAGGTTGGGCAGGTCATCGCGCTTGCCGCCAAAGACCGTGTACTGGTCGTTGCGCACATGAACGACCGATACCTGCACGCCCCGTTCGCGCATTGCCCGGCAGAATTCATCCCGTTTCTCTACGTGCATGGTAAAAAGGCCACAGCCGCTGGTGCGGTCTGCGCGCTGTTCGAACAGCACAATGCCCGGAACGTGCGCCAGCGCGGCGCGGTAGCGCGCGGTAATGGCCTGGCGGCGGCTCAGCAATGCAGAGAGTTCTTCCAGGTGCACCAGCCCGAGCGCGGCGGCTACGTCGGTCATGTGGTAACCGTAGCCGGTTTCCCAGGTGTCGTAGTCATAATAGCCATTGACGAGTGGTTTGCGCCGCGCGCGATCAATGCCAAACCAGCGCCGTCGCCGGGCGGCCTCGTAATCCTCTTCCCGCTTCATGGTGAGCATCCCACCCTCTGCTGTGGTCAGCGTTTGGAAGGCGTAGAATGAGAACGAAGTGAAGCGTGACAGCGTGCCAACCGGCTGACCGCAGTACGTAGCGCCCAGAGCCTCTGCCGCCTCTTCGATCACCACCAGGTTGTAGCGATCGGCGATTTCATGAATCTCAGCCATGTCACAGGGGTAGCCGCCCCAATGCACGCATAGAATCGCGCGGGTGCGCTCGGTGATGCGGTGCTCAATATCCTGCGGCGAGAGATTGGCGGTGTAGAGCTGCACGTCGGCAAAAACTGGTACAGCCCCCTGGTCCAGAACCGGGTGATTGGTCGCCTGCCAGGTGAGCGGCGTCGTAATCACCTCATCGCCAGGACAGACTCCCGCGACAGCCAGCGCCAGGCGCAGTCCTGCCGCGCAGGTGTTTACTGCAACTGCATGCGGCGCATTGACTCTGCTGGCGAAACAACGCTCGAATTCATCGACTTTTGGGCCTTGCCCAATCCAGCCGCTCTCCAGCGTTTTCACAACGCTTTCAATTGCGCGAGGAGAAACGTACGGGCGCATGATTGGCACTTGCATGGCTCACCATCCTTTTTGGACGCTCGTAATCACCTGGTCGACATCTTGATCACTGAGTTTGTAGTGCAGCGGCAAGCACATCATGGTCTCGGTGAGCCGTTCCAGGTTGGGCAGGTCATCGCGTTTAGGGCCAAAGAGTGTGTTGGTATCAATGCGCAGATGCACGACCGAAGCATCTACGCCACGGGCGCGAACAGCGCGGGCAAAATCATCGCGGCGTTCCACGTGCATGCAGAACGTCCAGTAACCGCTTTCACGGTCGGGGGCGGCATCAAACAAGGTGATGCCGGGCACCTTCGCCAGGGCAACACGGTAGCGGCGATCGATCTCAGCCAGGCGGCAGTGGATCGCTTCATACTCATCCATGTGCACGGTGCCCAGCGAGGCAGTCACATCGCTCATGTGGTACTTGTAGCCGATCTCGGTGATATCCCACTCCGGCTCACCCAACAAGGAGGGTTTGCGCTTCAGGCGGTCGATGCCAAACCAGCGACGCTGGCGGGCCTCTTCGGCCAGCACATCATCCTGGATGCACAGCATGCCGCCATCCACGGTAGTCAACTGCTTGACGGCCTGGAAGGAGAAGCAAGTCACCGGCGAAAGCGAGCCGATCATCCTCCCACGGTAGGTGGCCCCAAAGGCCTGCGCCGCATCTTCGATCACCGGCAGGTTGTGCCGTGCGGCAATGGTGAGAATTTCCTCCATGTCGCAGGGGTAGCCGGCCCAATGGACGGGCAGAATGGCTTTGGTGCGCGGTGTAATGCGCCGTTCAATATCCGCCGGGTCGAGATTGCCGGTGCTGTACTGCACATCCGCATAAACCGGCTTTGCCCCCGCCGCAAGGATCACGTGACTGGTCGCCACGAACGTCTGGGCAGTGGTGATTACCTCGTCGCCAGGGCCGATGTCATAGAGATCCAGGGCCAGAGCCAGGGCCGAGGTGCAGCTGTTGACTGCCACGGTGTGCGGCGCGTGAACCATCCGCGCCACTTTGGCCTCGAACTCTTGCACGACCGGGCCATCGCCCACATAGCCACTGCGCAGGGTTGCGCTCACGCGCTCGATGGCGGCTTCTGAAACATAAACCGCAAAGATAGGGACACGTCGGGTTGTTTCAGCCATAGCAGCTTTCTCCTATAGTCCAATCTGTTCTACGATTGAAGTGAATGCGGTTTGCATAGCCCGCGGAATGCGCCCATTGTTGGCAATATCCGCGGCGATGGCAGCAATATCGAGGTCGAGCGGGAACTCGTTATCGTCCCATACGTAGGGGCGGGCGGATGAGGGCGTTTTGCCGAGCACCGCACGGATGGCTTCATAGAGCGGCAGCGTCGCCGGCGACAGCGAGGCGCGGGCATCATAATGGCCCAGCTCCTGGTAGGTGCGCAGATCAACCGACTGCACGCCAAACATCAGCGCCATCGCCATGTACTGTTGGAAGATATCAATCGACTGGCGTGCCAGGTTGGCCGAGCCAAAACCCTGACTGTTGATATTCTGGTTGAACTGTTCAGCATGGGTAGGGAAGCGATCCACCAGCGAATTGCCCAGGTAGGTCATCAGCGGCATGAGCGAATTGGCCGAGATCTGCAGTCCTTTCAGGCCCATGTTGACCTGGCGGGCAGTGTTGCCGCGCAGGGATGGTGGCAGTCCCCGGTTGTATTCGGGAGCTACCAGCAGCGCAATTTGAACGTCGAGGTGCTTGGCAAGCAGCCCCAGGTAATAGCGCAGGTGATCCATCGACACGCCAATATACTGGCCCAGGAAATTTCCACCATGATAGCTGGCAGCAGCATCACAATCGATCAGCGGATTATCGCTGGCCGAATTCATCTCCACCCCCACCTGGCGAGCCACTTCAGACAGGCCTTCAACTACCGGGCCGTAGTACTGTGGCAGGCAGCGCAAGGAGTAGCGATCCTGGATGAGGTCTTGCGGGCGGTGATTGTGTTCGCCGTTCAATTCTTCGCGGATCAGGTGCGAACCATGCAGCAGGTGCAGCATCACATCGGCAGACCACACCTGCCCCGGGTGCGGCTTGCAAGCGTGAATGAACGGGTGGAAGGACTGGTTCGTAGCGCGCAGGCCCTGGAGCATGAGCGCGTGCGCGCCCAACGAGAGGAACAGCAGCTGCGTGGCGTTGAACACGCACCCGGCAGCAATAGCAGTCATCACCGAGGTTCCGTTGATCATTGCCAGGCCTTCTTTGGGCTTCAAACGCAAGCGATCCAGTCCCAAATGCCCCAGCGCGGTGAGCGAGTCCATTGCCTCTCCGGCGTAATCCACCTGATAACAAGGGTCCAGGCCCATGACTGCGCCGCAAATATACGAAAGCGGCACCAGATCGCCGCTCGCTCCGATAGATCCCATATCGTAAACGTGCGGAGTGACCTGCGCATTGAGGAACGTGACCATGCGCTCGATCAACTCCAGGCGGACACCCGATGCGCCCTGCATGTGCGAATTAGCCCGCAGCAGCATTGCGGCGCGCACATCAGCGGCAGGCAGGCGTTTTCCGGCAGCCGTCTTGTGGTACCAAATCAAATTATCTTGCAGTTCCGCGGCGTCTTCGGGCGAGATTACGTGCCCGCCCATGCCGCCAAAGCCGCTCGTCACGCCGTAAATCGGGGCATTGTTCGCCACCGAGTGGGCAATATACGCACAAGAGCCAGCAATACGCCGGCGAGTCTCGGGGTCACTGGATAAAACTGCTTTGGAACCGCAGCGCGATACTTCAATAAGCTGCGGGATGGTCAGGCTATGTCCGTCAACGACTACCGGGTTGGTAGGATGCGAGTCGATGGAGCATAACGATAAAAGCGGGTCAAGAACACTGCGGTCATTTTGGTTCATCGGTTTCCCTGCCATTCTGTCGTGATGGATGGAATGATTATTTGCTTGTTTCAGGCCCTGCATGGCGGACGGCTGACGCCACCAACTGCTCCAATTTTTGCGCTGCCAGTTCGGGGCCGGGCAGGCAGGCAACTTCTTCTTTGACTTTCGATGCCCTCTGCTTGTACGAAGGGTTGTTCAGGATATCAAATACCGCCTCGCATACGTTCTCAGGGGTGAGGTCTTTGCGCTTGCCTTCCAGCTCATCCAAATACTGCCCTTGGCGAGTTAGTGACAGGCCAACGCCCATATCCACGACGCGCAGGGCGTGATAAGGCTGCGTGTCCGCGATAGGGATCACCAGCATCGGCATGCCGTGGGCCAGGGCTGAGGTATTGGTGTTGTAGCTTCCACTAGTGATGGCAAGATCGCAGTAAGGGAACAACAACGTCTGCGGAATGTACTGCTCGATGTGGACGTTGGGCGGCTGCGGGCCGAACTGCGTGGTATCTCGCCCGCGCCCCAGGGTAACGATCAGATTCACCGGCTGGCCGGCCAGCCCGTCGATCACGGTCTGGAAGATATCTTTGTCTTTGTATACAGTGCCAAGCGTGGCATATACGGTGGGTTGATCGGGCATCTGCTTTACCCAATCAGGAAGCTGCTCATCCCCAGATCGATCGAAGCCCAGGGTGCGCAGGGCATAGCTGTGCGGTGGCATTGCGAACCCTGGGAACTGGTAGCTGGGAGGCGTGATGGTGAGGTAGAGATGACGGTAGAGCATTTCCATAGCCGGATATGGCGGCAGCCCATAAGAGCTGCGCAGATAGGCCATCTGCTCGCCGATCAGCGACTGCCACAGAGTGGGCGGCAAGAAGAGATCGATGCTGACCGTGGCGTGCGGAATGCCCAGTTTCTCCCCCACCACGCAAGCGCTGAATTCATAATCGTTGCGCAGCAGCACGTCCGGCTGCCATTCCTGACAGATTTTCAGCACGTCAGGGACCATCGCGTGCGGTGCAATGTCGCCGTACAGCGATTCGATGAACCAGAAACGGCGCTCTTTTGGGTCCATCGTATCAATTTCTGGAAAGGCTGCTTCCACGTCCGGCTCGTACCAGTCGATACCGGCCTCAAAGGCCAGCAGCCCCTGCCGCTCCGCGAAGGGGCGGAACGTCTTTGAGGATGCAACGGCGACCTCGTGCCCGGCCTGGCGCAGCGCGTTGATCACCGGCATCATCGCGTGAAGGTGGCTTACGCCTGGGTTGGTGACAACCAATGCTCTCATTAGAACAGCCCTCGGTAAACGGTTGGGCCGGGGTATCCATCAAAGCAAGTCAGCAGGGATAGATCGAGCTGACCCTCGACCGTGCGGGTGATCTGGCGAACACCGGCGCAGTAGAGATCTGTCATCTGCTGCTCGGAAAGCCGCGGTTGAAGCAGGGAATACACCGGCGCGCCGCCTGAGTAATACTCCCGCCAGTTGCGCGACACCAGCTTCACCCCCCAGGCTTCTGGCTTGTGGAAGAAATCCGAGCCTGGGTAGGGCGTCATCCAGTTCAGATGTACCAATACGCCCTGCTCGATCAGGGCGCACATGGCGTCAAAATCTTTCCGGGCAATATCGATCGTCATGCCGGGCAGACCAAACATCCAGTACGTAAGCACAGAAACACCCGCATTTCGAAGCGCATCGATCGCCGCCTGCACCTGCGCAGGCGTAATTTTCTTGCTGATGCTGCCCAGCAGTTCTGCGTCCATTGTTTCCACACCAAGCTCAACCCCCGAGAAGTACGGGTCACGGCCAAAGATCTCTACCAACTGGGGCTTGATCAGGTTAACTTTGGTCTGACACTGCCAGTACAGGCCAAGCTCTTGCATCACCTGACTGGTCTGAAGGGCGCGCTCAATGTTGTGACCAAACACCGGGTCGCCGATGTAGATCAGCTTTGCGCCTTTTTGTTCCTTCAGGGTAATCAGTTCTTCGCGCAGCCGGTCGATGCTCTTGTAATGGCGCCCGGTCGCACCGTGCAGATTGCAGAAGGCGCAGCGGTAGGGGCAGCCAAAAGAGGTATGCACGCGCGCGCCGGGAAGCTGCGTAGGAGTCAGGTGGACGGCTGGCAGGGGGATCTCATCCAGTGCCACTGCTTCAGGATCAGCGGTGATCACCAGTTCGCCCGCATGCTTATAGGCCAACCCAGGTAGATCGTTCAGTTGGCGATCGCCGTTCAGCACCCGCTGCAGAAGCTGGATCAGGCGCTGTTCGGCAAAACCGCGCATCACATAATCAAACGTGCCGTTTGTGGAGGATAGGATCGTCTCATACTGGGTCTGAGCATGCGCGCCGCCCAGCAAGATCACCGCCCGCGAGCCGCTGTCGCGTAGCTGGTCTGCCATGCGCAGGGCATTCGGGTACGTGGCCGTGATGCACGAAATGCCGATCACATCCGAAGCCATCAGACTGCGGAAGTTGATGGCCTCATAGCACTCGGACGCCTGGTAATCCACCTCGTACCCGGCTTCTAGCAGCGAGGCGGCTAGCGAAAGCAGCCCATAATGCTGAAACTTGACATTCTCCAAAGCCATGAACGTTTCTGGGGTGAGAAAAGAACGGAACTGAAGCTGATAGCGCAGAAGGTGTAGTTTGCGCCAGCAGTCAATTTCCTCTGGCAGATAATACCGGTCTGTGTCCACCGGAGCCTGGATCAGAGATACTCTGGTCATTATTCGCCTCTCTGTTGTTGGTGTTGTACCGGTAACATGGAGCCTGAAGCTTCGAGACAGGCACGCAAGCGCTCAGCCACAACTTGCACGAACGGTTCGTAAAGAATGGTGTGGTGCGTGCCCGGCACCGGATAAACTTCCAGGCACGGAGCAATGCGCTCCCAACCGTAGCGCACTTCGGCATAGGCAGGGGTGCTGGCCAAATCCTGGGCGTCCACGTCCTGCGCCCGGAACAGCGCCACCGGGCCAGGATACGGCCGGGTAATGTACTGCGTTTCGGCGGTCATGTTGCGCCGGTAGACACGCACATAGCGCTGGGCGTACTGCACCAGGTGCTCGGCCTGCTCCTGTGATACGCCGCCTTGTTCGAAGCATTCCAGGATGTAGGTTTTCGTTTGCGCTGAGTCAAATTCTTTGGGGGCTTCCGCGGGCAGTTCCATCGTCACGCCAAAGTTGCGCGCCACCTGCTGCAAAACCACAGCAGTGAGCGCTGCATCATCAATCGGCGCGAGTTCGCCCTTCTCGATGCGCGGAGCTACCGTATCGAAGATTGCCAGGTGGGTCACCTCTTCCCCGGCAGCCAACAGCCGGTGAGCCATTTCCAGGGCAACGTATGCGCCAAACGACCAGCCGCCCAGGCGATAGGGGCCTTTGGGCTGCTTCGCCCGCAGTGCAGCCAGGTAATGATCAGCCATCTCCTCAATGGACGCAAATGGAGCCTGTTCGGTCGCCAGCCCTGGATCTTGCAGGCCGTAAAACGGCTGGTCAGCGCCCAGGCAGCGGGCCAGATCGGTGTAACAGATCACGTTGCCGCCGGCAGGGTGCACGCAGAAGAACGGTGGGCGGCTGCCGCGCGGCTGGATCGGCACCAGCGCGGTTGTGGAAACGAACCCCACCTTCTCACGCAGGGTGGCAGCAAGCTGCTCAATGGTGGGCTGCTGGAAGAGGATCGAAAGGGGCAGGTCGGCATCAAAGCGTTCTTTGATGCGCGCCATCAGCGCCACCGCCAGCAGCGAGTGCCCGCCCAGCTCGAAGAAGTTATCGGTGACGCCTACCGGGTACACTTTGAGCACGTCTTCCCAAATGTGGCTGAGCTGCAGCTCCAGCGGGTCGCGGGGGATGACAAAACCGGCCGGGTTGGCGGCGGTGCGCGAGCGGCCCGGCGCTGGCAGCGCGCGGCGATCAATCTTGCCGCTGTTGTTCAGCGGGAACTGATCGAGAATGACAAAGGCTGATGGGATCATATACGAGGGCAGCCACTGCTCCAGCAGGCGGCGCAGGTAGGGCACAAAGCGCAGCGAGGTAATGCGTTGGAGCGAGTTATTGGCATAGGTATGCCATGGGCGCGGATCTTCTTCAACGGCGGCATCCATCGGCCAGCATGTTTCGGGTGAGCGGCGGAAGAGCAGATCGTAACAGCCGGGATCCGCGCGAGAAACTGTCACGCTCAGGTGGCAGCCCAATTGCTCTGCCAGGGTCCAGAACGTCTCGGGGTGCTGGCCCTCGCGCCCGGTGGATCGGATACGCTCGCGTAGCTCGCCCGCCGACTGATCGCCACGGAAGGTAGCGATTAATTCCAACGCCTGCAAATCCGGCTGCACCCGGCTGTTGGGTACGGAGCAAACGAGCAGCGTACCGCGGCTGGCAAGCAGGGCTTCCTCCAACTTCTCCACCGTCAAGCGGTCGCTTTGCCAATCTAGGCGGGTGAGCGGGGCGGCGGGCGCATCTGTCGCTTCGACGTGGAGATACACGTCATAGCGGAATTTGGTAAGCTCGTTGAGGGCCTGCCCGCGCTTGACATGCGTTTCTACGCGGCTGATGCGCGGCAGGTGACGGCGCAGCGCGCTGAAGAAAGCCGGGGCGACGGTCAGTTCCTCTTCCTCGCTCACACGCTGGCGCACGATTTCGTTCAGTTCTGTCACCGGAAGAGTCGGAGGAGCCTTATGCAGTTGAATGGAGGCATGATACGCTTCCAAGAGCGGCAGGCTGCGCACATCACCGATGAATACGCACCCCCCTGGGCGCACGGCTTCTACCGCTTTCTCCAGCACATCCACCAGATATTCTGCGGTGGGGAAGTACTGCGCGACGGAGTTGATCACCACCAGGTCGAATGACCGGGCAGGGATGCCGGTAAAATCGTCGGCGCGCTGGGCGGTGAGCTTCACTTGTGGCAGGTACAGATGCGTCTCCGCGATGGTGCGGCGGATGTACGCCAGGGCCGATTCGGAGAAATCGCAGCCCCAGTACAGATCGGTATGCGGAGCCGCGCGGAAGAGCAGCAGCCCAGTGCCGCAGCCCAGTTCCAGCACGCGCTTCGGGCGAACTGCTAGCATGCGCGCCACCGTGTTCTCAACCCATTCGCGCATTTCCGGCTCGGGGATGGGCAGGCCGGTATAGCTGCTGTTCCACCCGGCCACGTTGAAGGTGGGGTCGGCGCTGTGGGTAAAGCGGCTGTAGCTGTCTTCAAATAAGCCCTGCCACTGGGTGACCTGCTCGCCCTCCAGGTTCAGCTCGGGCAGCTCGGTTTCCAGGTTACGCAGTTCCTCTTTGTTGAGCACCAGATACGCCGCGAGCTGCTGATCGACCTGGCTCGCGCCATCCGCAAGGTAAGGTGAAACAACAGCCTCGCGTACTACAGGCAGGCGGCGCAGCACGGTCTCGATCTCGCCCAGCTCGATGCGGAACCCGCGCAGTTTCATCTGCTGGTCCGCGCGGCCAAGAAAATCGATCACCAGCGTGCCATCGGTCTTATAGCGGAAGCGGGCCAGGTCGCCGGTGCGGTACATGCGCGCTCCGGGAGCGAAAGGGTTGGGCAAGAAGCGCTCGGCGGTCAGCTCGGGGCGCTGCCAGTAGCCGCGCGCCAGGCCTGCCCCGCTGATGTACAGCTCGCCGGTCACGCCAACCAGAACCGGCTGCAGGCTGGCATCCAGCACGTATACTTGCACGTTGTCGATCGGAGCGCCAATGGATGCCTTTTCGCCGGGGCGCACGTTGCTGTCCAGGGTGGCGCAGACGGTCGCCTCGGTTGGCCCGTAAGCGTTGATCAGGCGGCGTACCGCGCGGCCGGGGGCCGGAGACCAGCGCTCCACTACTTCCGCCGGGCAGTCTTCACCGGCTGTGATGACCGTTTCCAGGTCGGGCAGGGCAATCTCTGGCATAGCGGCCCACACTGAGGGCGTGCAGGTCATGGTGGTCACTTTGTGGCGGCGCAGCAGATCGGCCATTTCCTGGCTGGGGATGCGCAACCCGGGAGTAGGCAGTACCAGCGCCGCGCCAGATAGCAGGGTGACAAAAATTTCCGAGACGGATGCGTCAAAGCTGGCCGAAGCAAACTGGAAGACACGGCTGTGCGGCTGAACAGCAAACGCCTTGCGCTGCGCATGTACCAGATTGCACGCGCCGCGATGTTCCAGCAAAGTACCCTTGGGCTGGCCGGTTGACCCGGATGTATAGATCATGTAGGCCAGGCTGCTCGCGCCTGCCAGCGGCGCAGGGTTTGTTTCGGCCTGGGCGGCGATGGTAGGCCAATCCGCATCGATGCAAATCAGGCGGGCATCGGATTGCAAGCGCTCCGAAAGCGCCTGCTGGCTGATCAGCACGCGCACCTGGCTGTCGGTGAGCATGAAGGCCAGCCGGTCCGCGGGCGCTTCGGGGTCAAGCGGCAGATACGCGCCGCCCGCCTTCAGGATGCCCAGCATCGCCACGACCATATCCACCGAGCGTTCGAGGCACACCCCTACCAGGGCTTCTGGCCCCACGCCCAGCCCGTGCAGATAATGCGCGAGCTGGTTAGAGCGGCGGTTGAGCATCCCATAGGTTACCTGCTGCTCACCCCAAATCAGCGCCAGGGCTTCGGGAGTATGCGCGGCCTGCGCCTCAAACCACTGATGGAGCGTTGTATCAGAAGGATAAGGCGACTGGGTATTGTTGAAATCGACCAGCAGCGCCTGACGCTCCTGCGGTGAGAGCAGCGAATAGTGGGTGATCTGCTCGTTGGGGTCGGCCAGGATGGCTTCCAGCAAGGTCTGGAAATGCGCCAGCATCCGGCGGATAGTTTCTGGCTTGAACAGATCGCTGTTGTATTCGACAACAAACTTTTTCTCTCGACCGTCCAGCAGGTAGAGGGTTAGATCGAATTTGGACGTGCGCCCGGCTACAGGGTTGGAATACAGGGTAACAAACGGGGTCTCATCGCCGGGGAACAGGTCGGGGAAGTTCTGGTAGACAAAGGAAACCTGAAACACCGGCGCGTGGCTGAGCTTGCGCTCCGGCTGGAGCTCTTCTACCAGCTTTTCAAAGGGCAAATCCTGGTGATGGAAGACGTCAATGGCCACCTTGCGCACCCGTTCCAGCACTTGCAGGAAGGTAGGATTACCCGATAGATCGCTGTGCACTGGCAGCGCATTGACGAAAAAGCCAATCAGGTCTTCGATCTCGCGATAGTTGCGGTTGGCGATCCCGGAGCCAATGACGATGTTCTCCTGGTGGGTGTACCGGTAGAGCAGTACGTTGAAGGCCGCCATGATCGTCATAAACAGGGTGGTGTTATGCCGGTCACTCAGCGCCTTAAGGCCCTCCGTAAGCGCGGCTGGCAGAGCCGCCTCTTCATACGCTCCCTGGAAAGTTTGAATCTCCGGGCGGGGGTAATCGGTGGGCAGCGAGAGCAGTTCGGGTGCGCCATCTAACTGCTTCTTCCAGTAGCGCAGGTGCTCGTCCAGGCGCTCGCCTTGCAACATCTGGCGCTGCCAATACGCGAAATCGGCATATTGGATGGTCAGCTCGGGCAGGGGCGAAGGCTGGCGGTCGGCGAAGGCACGGTTCAGCGTGACGAACTCGCGCATCAGCACGCCGGTGGACCAGCCATCAAAGATGATGTGATGGAAATTGATGAGCAGCACGTGGCGATCCGTACCCAGGCGGAACAGCCGCGCGCGCAGCAGCGGCCCTGCTGCCAGATCAAAGGGCTCAGCCGCATCCTGGTTGACCACCTGGGCTATGGATGCGTCTTGCGCTTCGCCGGGCACGTCGCTCAGGTCGATGAACTCCAGCGGAACGGGGGCCGGCGGTTGGATCTGCTGATAGGGTTCGCCGCCTTCAACGGGGAAGGTGGTGCGCAGCACTTCGTGGCGGCGCACAATTTCATTTAGGGTCTCTTGCAGCGCGAGTATGTCCAGGGCGTTGTTGAGCTGCCACAGCGTTGGTACGTTGTAGAAGGGGCTGTCGGGCACCAACTGGGCCAGGAACCACAAGCGCTGCTGAGCAAAGGAAAGCGGCAGGCGTTCTTTTTGAGAACGTGGGGCACAGGGGATTTTCTGCTCATCCGCGGCAGGTTGTAAAGCCTTCTTTTTGGAAAGCTGCAAGGCCAGACGCGCGCGCTGCTCGGGGGTGAGCTTTTCTGCCAGGGCGCTCTTGACCTTCTCCGGCGATAGACGCGACAAGAAGGCGATAAATTCTTGCGTGGCGGTCAACGGGTCACAGCCGGAGGGCAGCGCAAAAAACCGGCCATCTGCATCCGATGCAAAATCGGCAGCGCTTGCTGCGCCATCGAACGCCAGCACGCCGGCAGCGTTTTGTAGCAGTTCTGGCGCAGCAGAAACCGCCTGGGCACCGGCAAACCCGGCAATGATGCGCCCCTGGCGAGCCTGCGCAGCAGTGTGGATCAACGCGGCATCCTCGACCGGAATGATCCAACTGGGTTTGAAGCGAACTATCTGCTGGGCCACATAACTTATCAGGTCTGGGGCAACCAGCGCATGAACCTCCACGCCTTCCGCCTGGAAACAGATTACATCACCGGTGAACGAAGTCACTGCCAGTCCGCGCTCGCGTAAATCGTGTAAGAATTGGGCCGCCGTGCTCGTGCTGCCGATTGGGGCAACCAGCATGCAGTTGTGCCCATGGCTCGCCAGCCCTTCTAACAGGGTGCGCGCGGCTTGCGCCGCCCCACCGGGCGCGAAACAATCAAAAGGATAGGTCAGCAAAATCTTCATCGTCGATGCAACCTCTATGGGGTATCCATTTCGTCCATGGCTGCTGCCAGGGTTTCTTCATCAGCCCCGGCGATCAGGCAGTCCATCACTGCGTTCGCAAGGCCTTCGACGGTCGGTGATTCGAACAACACGGCCAGGGGGAAATCGGCCTGGAAGGCAGCGCGGATACGCGAGAATAACTGCGTGGCCAGCAGCGAATGGCCGCCCAACTCGAAGAAATTGTGCGTCACGCCAATTGGGTGAACATCGAGCAGCTCCTCCCAAATTTCTACCAACTGCTCTTCCAGCTCGTTGCGCGGGGCAACATAGCTCTCCGCCAGGTTCAACCGCTCCGCTCCGGGAACCGGTAAGGCGCGGCGATCGATTTTGCCGCCGATGGTGACGGGCATGGCATCCAACCGGATAAAGATGGACGGGACCATGTAATCGGGCAGCTGCGCGCCAATGTAGCGGCGCAGTTCGGCGGTAACTGCGGCCTCATCGAAAACAACCGGCTCCTGTTCATCAGGGCGCACCACCACGTAGGCCACCAGCCGCTTCTCGCCGGTCTGACCATCTAACGCAGCTACCGCGGCCTGGGCAATCAACGGGTGTTGGTTGAGCAGCGCTTCGATCTCGCCCAATTCGATCCGGAAGCCGCGGATTTTCACCTGCTGATCGATGCGCCCCAAGAACTCCACTACCCCACCGGGCAGGAATCGCGCCAGGTCGCCGGTGCGATACAACCGCCCACCGGGATGGCTGCTGAATGGATCGGGGATAAACTTTTCTGCGGTAAGGGCCGGGCGGTTAAGATAGCCGCGAGCCAGGCCAAAGCCGCCAATGTGCAGCTCGCCGGGCACACCGATAGGGGCCGGGTTGCCGCGCGGATCGAGCACGTAAAGGGTGCGGTTGGGGTAAGGCCGGCCAATGGGCACGCTCTGCGCCAGCGATTCCCCATCGGGGACAAATCCGACGTCAAACGTAGTGACGGTGACGGTTGCCTCGGTAGGCCCATACGCGTTGATGAAGCGCGCCCGCTTGCTGACTTCCGTTTTGCGCCACAGGCGGTAGGTTTCGGGCAGCAGCACGTCGCCGCCAACAATCATGATGCGCACTTTAAGCCGGGCAGCCTTCTCCGGCGACTCGCGCCACAGGCGCACCAACTGGTGGGCATAAGCGGGTGGCAGGTTGACAATCGTCAGGCCGTGCCTGACGATCCGCTCGTGCAGGTCTTCGGCAGTCCACAGCCCATGTTCAAGCATCAGCAGAGTGATCCCACCGGCCATCGGCGGAAGCACTTGCTCGATCGATCCGTCAAACGCCGGGTTAGCGAACTGGAGCATGCGCTCGCCGGGGATATACTGGTAATTGTCGATGACGTTGTGGCAATGTTGTGCCAGCGATCCGTAAGTGATCAGCGTGCCTTTGGGCCGCCCGGTCGAACCGGAGGTGTAGATCATATAGGCGGCGGCGTCTGCCGGTGTGTTGTTGGGCGGGTTATCCGCCGGTTCGCGCTCCAGCCGGTCGGTGATGCGATCGAGCAGCACGACCTCAAAACCAGCCTGCTCGCTGCCTGCCGCGGGGTTATTCGCGGAAGCGAGATCAAGCGCGGCGGCGATGCGTTCGTGAGTCAGCAGGATGCCCGTCTGGCTGTCATCGAGCAGCGCCCGAATGCGCGGGCCGGGGTTCTGCGTATCCAGCGGGAAGTACAAGCCGCCGGTCTTGAGCACCGCCAGCATGGTCACCACCAGTTCCATCGAGCGCTCGATGCACACGCCCACCGGCACTTCCGGGCCTACGCCCAGGCCGCGCAAATAGTGGGCTAACTGGTTGACGCGGCGGTTTAACTCCGCGTAGGTCATCTGCCGGTCGGCTTCAATCAGGGCGATGTGGTCGGGTTTCGCGGCTGCCTGACGTTCAAACATCTCCACCAGTGATACGCCTTCCACGTAGGTAGAAACCGTCTGGTTGAAATCCACCAAAAGCTGCTGCCGCTCGGATTCATCCAGCAGGGGCAGATCGCCTACATGCGCGTTGGGGTTGGCCGCCATTCCGGCCAGCGTATTGAGCAGGTGCCCGGCCAGCCGCCGAATGGCATCTTCTGGGTAGCGGGTAGGGTCGTGCGGCAGCGTCAGGTGCAATTGCCCGGCAATCACCGCCGCCGAAATGGTGAGCGGATAGTTGGTGCGCTCCACATTGCGCATTCCTATCAGGCGCAGGCTGCCGCCCATCGGCTGGGTGGCGTCGCCGGTGTAGAAGTTCTCCAGAACCACCAGCGTATCGAACATGGCCAGGCCGCGCGGTACGTCGCTCCACTGCTGAATTTTGACCAGCGGGCTGTACTCGTACTGCTGCATCTCGGCCTGTCGTTCTTGTAGTTCTTGCAGCCAGGGGATCACCGGCAATTCGTTGTTGACCGGAATGCGCACCGGCAGCGTGTTGATGAACAGGCCCACCATATTCTCAGCGCCGCGCAGGCTGGCAGGCCGGCCCGAATACGTAGAGCCAAACACCACGTCATCGCAGCCAGTGTAACGGCTGAGCAGCACTGCCATCGCACCATGTAAAATGACATTGAGCGTCAGGCGATGCTGGCGGGCCAGCGCTTGCAGCGCGCCGGTGGTTTCAAGATCCAGCGCAGCCGTCACCACGTGAGGGACGGGCGCTTCGATCCGTTTGGCGCTGTCTGGCTCGTGCTCATCCAGGGCATGGCCCCGCTCGACCGGCAGGCGAGTGGGCTCGCGGAAACCTTCCAGGCGCTTGCGCCAAAAGGCTTCCGCCTGAGCAAGATCCTGCTGTTCGAGCCAGGAAATATAATCACGGAAGGGGCGCGGCTGGGGCAGATCAACGTTGCCGCCGTGAACGCCGGTTTCGTAGATGGTCAGCACTTCTTTGAGCAGCAGTGGCATCGACCATCCATCCAGCAGGATGTGATGGCTGCTCCACAGCAGCCAGTGGCGTTCATCGCTCAGATGCAGCAGCGTAAAGCGCATGAGGGGCGCGCGCGCGAGGTCGAAGCCATTGGCGCGGTCGGCGGCGAGTAGATCGTCCAGGCGGGTGTTCTGCTCGGCTGTCGGGATGCTCCGCCAATCCTGGCAGTTCCACGGCAGCGTGACCTTCTGGCGCACCAATTGCAGCGGTTCATCCAGTTCTTCCCACAAAAAGGCGGTGCGCAGAATGGAATGCCGCTCAACGACACGCTGCCAGGCTCCCTGAAATGCCTCCACATCCATCTGCCCTTCCAGAGTCAGCACGACCTGCGTGAAGTACATTCCTGCATCGGGCGAAAAGAGCGTGTGAAAGAGCATGCCCTGCTGCAGCGGAGAAAGTGGATAGACGTCTTCAACGTTCTTCAACTTCATGCTTCATCATCCTGTTCATCGATCTGCTCGAGGATTTGCGAGAGTTTGCCCAGTTTTTTCGCGCCCAGGCGGGCCATAAAGGCGGGTTTTGGGTCGATGGCCTGGGCGGAGGCCTGTTTCTCGCCACAGCCGGTTCCGGCGATCAGCGTGCGCAGCACGGCCAGGTACGCTTCGGCCAGGGATTGCACTTCTTCACAGCCGTAGGGAGTTGCCGGGTTGAAAATCCAGGTGATCTGCAAGCAGCCGCCAGAAATCTGGCTGTTGATGTCGAAAAGATGCGCGCGCCGGTTCACCGGGGCGATCATCGGGTTGGGCAGGCGAGCGGAGAACCGGAACAGGGCATCATCTGACGTACCCTGATCCACCCGGCCCAGGTAATTGAAGCTGATCCGTGCGGGTGGTTGGCTGCCCAGCCGGGCGCGGTTAGAAGCATCGGAGTGCAAGTAGCGCAGCACGCCGTAACCGATGCCGTGGTTGGGCAGGCAGTTCAACTGTTCTTTGATCTGCGCCAGCGTGCGTTCGCCATCTTCTGCGGCGGCTATGCGCAACGGATAGATAGCGGTGAACCAACCCACCGTTCGTGAGAGATCGATATCATCAAACAGCGGCTCGCGCCCGTGGCTTTCCAGGTCAATCAGCAGTTCCCGCTCCCCCATCTGGCGAGAGAAGGCCAGCGCCAGCGCCGCCAGCAGAACTTCTGTTACCTGCGCGGAGCCCACTTGCGGCAGGCGCAGAAGCTCGTTGGTTTCCGCCTCACTCAGGGACAGCGTGATCGTTTGGGCGTCGCCGTAGAATACCCGCGGGCAGTCATCGGAGGCGGCACGTGCCGGTGGCTGCTCCTGCCAGAACGCCAGCTCGCGGCGAAGCGCCTCAGAGTGAGCATAGCCCTCCAGCCGCTCCGCCCACTGCCGGATGGAAGTGGTCTTGCGGGGACGCTGCACCTGGCCGGCCTGGGCAAGCTGCGCGTAGAAGGCGTGCAGGTCTTCTAACAGAATGCGCCACGAAACCCCATCGACCACCAGATGGTGAATGGCGATCAGCAGGCAGTCGGGGCGGCGCGGGCTGAAGTGTAGATAAGCGGCCCGCAAAAGCGGCCCCTCGGTAAGATCCAACCCGGCATTTACCCAAACGGCGGCGGCTTCGAAGGCCTGCTGCTGCCCGGCGTCGTCCAGACCAGAAGCGTCCACTTCGCTCCATGCCAGAGGCTGCCCAGGCGGCAGGCAAGCGGCTTGCCAGTCGCCATGCACATTTTGGAATCGCATTCGCAGCGCATCATGCTGATCGAGCAGCGCTTGCAGCGCCTGCTGGAGCAGCCGGGTATCCAGCGGACGGGGCACATCCAGCGCTACCGCCTGGTTGAAGTGCTGGGGCGCGGTCAGTTCCTGCTCGAAGAACCAGCGCTGAATGGGCAGCAGCGGCAGCAGACCTGTGGAGTCGGTATCGGCTTCGGCTGCCTGTCCCGCTCCCTCGCTGGCGATCGCCGCCGCAAGCTCGCGGACAGTCTGGTGCAGGAACAGGTGACGCGAATTAATCGACCACCCAGCCTCGTTGACTCGCGACACAATTTGAATGCCGAGGATCGAGTCGCCACCCAGAATGAAGAAATTGTCATCAACACCCACGCGCTCCAGGCCCAGTACCTCGCTCCAGATCTGCGCCAGTTGTGCTTCAAGTTCGGTCGCGGGCGCGGAGAAGTTATCTGAACGCACCGGCTCGCGTTGGGGCGCGGGCAGGCGTTTGCGGTCTACCTTGCCGGTGGGTGAAAGCGGCAGTTGCTCCATAAAGACAAAGGCCACCGGAACCATGTAGACCGGAAGACGCTGCTTGCAGTGGGCGCGCAGATCATCGGCGGTCGGTTGCTGTCCTGGGTTGGCGATGATGTAGGCTACCAACAGCTTCTCACCAGGTTGGTCTTCACGCACCACGACAAACACACTGCGCACCGCTGGGTGCCGCCCAAGCACCATTTCAATCTCGCCTAGTTCAATGCGGAAACCGTGGATCTTGACCTGGTGATCGCGCCGCCCGATGAATTCAATCACCAGCTTGCCGCTCTTTCCATTCTCGGGCACAACCCGCACGATGTCACCGGTCGCATACAAGCGAGAGCCGGATTTGCCGGTATATGGATTGGGAATAAACTTCTCGGCCGTCTGTTCAGGCTTGTTGAGATATCCCCACGCCAGCCCATCTCCGCCCACGTACAGTTCACCGGGCACGCCAAGCGGAACCGGCTGCAAGCGTTCATCCAGTACGTAGCACTGGTCGTTGGCGAGTGGCGCACCGATCGGGACGGTCTGCGCATCCTCTTCAACCGCCTCGACCAGGTAGGTCGAAGAAAAGGTGGTATTTTCGGTGGGGCCATACACGTGGAGCAGATTTTGGGGCGCGCCGTGCATCAGCACGTCACGCACCAGGCGCGGGGTCACTGCCTCGCCGCCAAACAAAACGTACTTCATCGTTCCAAAAATGGAGGGGATGGTTTTTACCAGTTCATTGAACAGCGCCGTGGTCAAGAGGATGGTGGTGGCACGTTGTTCTTTCAAAAATGCTGCCAAGGCGTGCGGCGAAAGCAGCAAATCCTTGCTAACACATAGCAGGCAGCCGCCGTTGAGCAGAGCGCCCCAAATCTCAAAGGTGGAAGCGTCAAACGAGACGTTCGAGCCGTGCACGACCCGGTCATCTGGCCCCAGGGAAACGTAATTGGTGTTGCGCACCAGGCGGATCACCGCCCGGTGAGGAATGCAAATGCCCTTGGGCTGCCCGGTGGAGCCTGACGTAAACATCACGTAGGCCAGATCGTCAGCACTCGGGCGATATGCGGGGGCAACAGCATCTCCCGCCTCAAATTCCGCTGCCCAGCCGCCATCCATGCACACCATCTTCCCAGAAAAGACCGGCAGGTGATCGACTAGGCTGGAATGGGTTAGCAGCACCATCGCACGGGTATCGGCCAGCATAATTGCCAGCCGTTCGGTTGGGAAAGCCGAATCGAGCGGGACAAATGCCGATCCCGTTTTGAGGATGCCCAGTATCCCGGCGATCATCTCGGGCGAGCGTTCCATGCAGACGGCAACCGTGTCGCCCGGCTTAACGCCGAGTCGTCGCAGCAGGGCAGAGACACGATCCGCTTGCTGGTTCAATTCCCGGTACGTCCATGTGATGCCACCGCCGGTAACCGCCATGGCATCGGGCGTAAGCACTGCCTGGGCTTCAAACAATGCGTGGATGGTCGTGTTCGCCGGGTAGTCGGTGCTGGTGCGGTTCCACTCGGCAAGCGCCTGGCGCTCACCAGCCGGGATGATATTGATGGTGGCAATATCCTGTTCCGGGTCCGCCACGATGCTTTCCAGCAGAGTCACATAGTGGTCTGCCATGCGTGCGATAGTGGGTTCATCAAACAGATCGGTGCTGTATTGGAAATAACCAGCCAGCGCGTGCTTTTGATCCGTGAGGTGCAGGAGTATCTCAAAGGTCGCAGATGCAGTATCCACCGGCACCAGGCTGTCATTCACGTCTTCATCTTCCAGGATCGGTTCCAGCAGGGTAAAAGAAGCCTGGAACAAGGGCGTGTGGGCAGGCGTGCGCTCCACCCCGAGCAGATCCAGAATTTGCTCAAAGGGCATTTCGTTGACGTGCGCGTCCAGAACCGCCTGCCGCACCTGGGATAGCAAATCCGAGAAGCGGAGGCTGCCGCTCGATCGATCCCCCATGTGCGCGCGGATCACCAGCAAGTTGACGAAAAAGCCGATCAGCCCTTCAATCTCTTTGCGGTTGCGATTGGTCAGCGCCGTACCTACCAAAATATCTCTCTGCCCGGTGTAGCGGTAGAGCAGCACGTGATAGGCAGCCATCAGTATGGCGAACAGGGTGGTGTTATAGCGACGGCTCAGGGCGCGCAAGCCCTCGGTGGCTGCCGCCGAGATGCGGAAGTGATATCCCGCGCCCTGATACGTGCGCGCTGAGGGCCAGGACCGGTCGGTGTGCAGGTCCAGCAGGTGTGGAGCGTCGCGAAGCTGCTCTTTCCAATACGCCTGTAATGCTTCCAGCCGCTCGCCAGAGAGCTGCTTTTGCTGCCAGGCCGCATAATCGGCGTACTGAATGGGCAGCTCGGGCAGCGGAGAGGGCTGCCCGGCGCTGAAGGCCGCGTACAACGTTTCCAACTCGTAGCGCAGCACGTTTAGCGACCAGCCATCTGAGACGATGTGGTGCATGTACATGAGCAGCGCCACGTCGTCTTCATGAATCATCACCAGGCTAAAGCGGAACAGCGGGCCGTGTTCCAGGTCAAACGGGCGGCGAACTTCATCTTCCGCGTATCGCAGCAGAGCGGCTTCGCGCTCGGCTTCGGGCAGGCTGCGCAGATCCACCACCGGCAGGGTGAAGGCAAGCATGGGGGCTACTTCCTGCATGGGCTGTCCATCGACGACTGGGAACGTGGTGCGCAGCGTCTCGTGGCGGCGGATAATCTCCTGGAAACAGCGTTCCAGCACCTGCGCATCCAGGCTGTTCTTATAGCGCAGGCCCAAGGGCACGTTATAAGCAGGCGTGCGCGGATCGTACTGCCAAATGGTCCACAAGCGGCGCTGCGCCGCCGAAAGCGGGAACAAGCTGCGCTTCTGCTTCTTTTGCAGCAGTTTTGCCAGCAGGGCGCGCTTTTCTTCCGCGCTAAGCGCCTGGCTGCCGCCGGCAGCAACGCCAGCGGATGCGCTGTTATGTTGAGGTTTCGGCGGGTGCTGTTCGTTCATCGGCTGCCCTTTCCGGTTACTTGGTCTCGGTTTTGGATAGCATCTGTTCCAGCAGTGCGTCGACTTCTTCGTCCGAAAGCTGATCGAGATCGGCGAGAAGCGCCTCATCACCGTCAGCGCCGCGATCCAGGCGGCCAATTTCGCCATCCATGTCGCCGGTTTCGCCATTTTGCAATGCCACAACCTTTTCGGCCATCTCGGCTACCGTGTGCGCTTCATAGATCAGCCGCAGCGAGAGCGGGACCTGGAAGGTCTCCTGCATGCGCGAGATGATGCGCATGGCGAGCAGCGAATGTCCGCCCAGCTCGAAGAAATTATCGTCAACGCCGATCTTCTCTTGCTGCATCACATCTTCCCAAATAGCCACCAACTGCGCCTCCACCGGGGTGCGCGGGGCAACATAACCGGTCTTCTCGGCCTGGGCCGCCTTGCCCATTTCGGCCAGGGCGCGGCGGTCCACCTTGCCGTTGGGATTCAGCGGCAGTTCGGTAAGGGTGGTAAAGGCCGAGGGGATCATGTACTCGGGCAGCTTTTTGCGCAGATAGCTGGTCAGTTCGGTGAAGGAGGGCGCGCGCCCGGCGGGCACCAGGAACGCCGCCAGTGATTTATCGTTGGGGCGGTCTTCGCGCACCACGATAGCAGCGGTCTGAATCAGTGGATGTGCTGAAAGCACGGTTTCGATCTCGCCCAACTCGACACGGAAGCCGCGCACCTTCACCTGAAGGTCGTTGCGGCCCAGGAATTCAATCGCGCCATCGGGCAGGTAGCGCACCAGGTCGCCGGTTTTGTACAGGCGGTCGTTCGGATCTGCACTGAACGGGTTGGCGATAAAACGCTCGGCGGTCAGCTCGGGCTGGTTGAGATAGCCGGTCGCCAGGCCATCGCCGCCCGCGTACAGCTCGCCCACAACGCCAACCGGCACCGGCTGCATCCAGCGGTCCAGCACGTACACCTGCGTATTGGCAATCGGGCGGCCAATCGGCAGGCTTCCGCTAATCTGTTCCGGCTGCGTAACCGGGTAGCAGCAGGTAAAGGTGGTGTTTTCGGTGGGGCCATAGCCGTTGATCAGGCGCAAGCCGGGGAACTGGCGCAGCACCTTTTCTACATGCGGCACGGACAGCACGTCACCACCGGCCAAAAGCTGGCGCAAGCCTGCCAGCCCGCGGATATTCTCATCCACCATCTGGTGGAACAGACCAGCCGTTAGCCACAGAATGGTCACCCCATTCTGCGCAATCACATCGCCCAGTTCGCTCAAGGTGGGGGCATGCGGGGGGAAGATCGCCAGCCGGCAGCCGTTGAGCAGGCTGGCCCAAATTTCCAGCGTCGATGCGTCAAAGGAGACCGGGGCAAGCTGCAAAAAGACGTCATCCGGGGCGATGGTGATAAAGGTATTGTTCTTTACCAGCCGCACCACCGCGCGCTGTGGTACCGTCACACCTTTGATCGTGCCGGTGGAGCCCGAAGTGTACATGACGTATGCCAGGCTGCTGCCGGTAGCTTCAGACGGGACATTCTCAGCAGGCTGCGCAAGGATCGTATCAGCATCCTGGTCCAGGCAGATCACCCGGGCGCTGTGTTCGGGCAGGCTGCCGAGGAGGGCTTGCGCGGTCAGCAGCAGCGGGGCCTTGGTATCAGCCAGCATATAGGCCAGGCGCTCTTTCGGATAACCCGCGTCGAGCGGCAAATACGCACCACCGGCTTTAAGCACGGCCAGAAGCGCCACAATCAGCTCGGGGGATCGTTCCAGGCAAACGCCGACCATCTCACCGGCGGTCAGACCCTGCGCTCGCAGCAGATGCGCCAGGCGGTTGGCGCGCTCGTTCAATTCGCGGTAGGTCATCCCCTGCCCTGCAAAGGTCAGCGCGATGGTATCGGGTGTCTTAGCTGCCTGCGATTCAAACAGGGCCGCGATGCTTGCCTCGCGCGGATACTCGGTGCGGTTGGCGTTCCAATCGACCACAATTTGCTTGCGCTCGGTTTCGGTCATCAGCGGCAGGCTGCGCACGGGCTGGCGCGGGTCTGCCAGAGCAGCAGAGAGCAGGTTTTGGAAGTGCCCCAGCATGCGGCGGATGGTATCTTCGTGGAACAGATCGACGTTGTACTCCAGCGCCACAGTGATCTTGTCATCGACCTCGTTGACGTCCATGGTCAGGTCGAACTTGGCGATGCCAGAGGGCTGTTCGAGCAGACGGACAGAAACGCCGTCCATCTGCATGTTCACCACCAGCGAGTTCTGGAAATTGAACAGCACCTGGAAGAGCGGCGTGCGGCTCAGGTCGCGCTCGGGGCGCATCACTTCCACCAGCTTCTCAAAGGGCAAGTCCTGGTGCTCGTAGGCCTCCAGCACAGTCCGATGGACCTGGGTCAGGAGATTTTCGAAGCTGGGATTCTCGGAGAGGTCGGCGCGCAGCACCAGCGTGTTGATGAATAGGCCAACCAGGTTCTCAATGCCCTGATAGTTGCGCCCTGCCACGGGTGATCCAACCACCACATCATCTTGCCCGGCGTATTTGCCAAGCAGCACCTGGAAGGCCGCCAGCATTGTGGCGTACAACGAAACACCCTGCTTGCGACTGAGCGCGCGCAGGCCTTCGGCCATCGCCTGGGGAAGGGTGACCGATTGCCGCTTGCCGGTATAGGTCTGCACTGCCGGTCGGGGCTTGTCCAGCGGCAGTTCTAGCGTGGCGAGGCCGCCAAGGCGCTGCTGCCAGTAGGCAAGCTGTTTTTCCAACACCTCGCCCTGCATCCAGTTCCGCTGCCAGTGCGCAAAATCAGCGAACTGGAAGGGCAGCCCGGGCAGCGGGGAGGGCTTGCAGGCCCGGTGCGCAGCGTAGAGGGCGTTCAGTTCGCGCATAAAAACGCTGTAAGAGATGCCATCCGCCACAATGTGGTGGACGGTCAGCAGCAGCACGTGCTCGATATCGCTCATTTTGATCAGTTGGGCACGCAGCAGCGGCCCACTTTCCAGCTTGAAGTGACGCTGCGCCTCATCGGCAGCCAAATGCTGCATGCCTGCCTGGCGCTGCGCTTCGGGCAGCCCGCTCAAGTCGGTAATGGGCAGGCGCATCGGCTGATGGGGCAGGTAGCGGTACGCCGGCTGGCCGTTGACCATTGGGAAAATGGCGCGCAGTACTTCGTGGCGCTCCAAAATCGTTGTCAGGCTGGCTTCCAGGGCGGCCACATCCAAAACGCCGCTCAAACGCAGGCCAAATGGAATGTTGTAGTACGCGCTGTCCGGCTCCATCTGGTAGAGCACCCACAGCCGTTCCTGGGCAAAAGAAAGCGGCGGCGGCACATCGGGACCGCGGCGGGTGATGGGGTTGGCCTGCGGCGTCTGAATGCCCTTCTCCTTTAAGAGAAGGTCCAACAGCTCTTTCTTATCCTTCGAAAGTCCCAATTTGCCTGGTTCCATTTGCGATGTCATGAAAGATTCCCTCCTGCCTGTTTCTTTTGCGAAAGAATAGCGCCAACTTCGTCGGCGGACATTTGACGGATTTGCTGGTGAAGCTGGGCGATGGTTTCTACCAGCCCAGGGGTTGTTTCGCGCCGGCGGAGCTCTACGGCCAGCCCTGCCACCGTCGGCGAGTCGAGGAAGACGCGCGCAGGCAGCTCCACCTGGAAGATATCGGCAATCTGCGCCAGCACCTGGGTGATCAGCAGTGAATGGCCGCCCAGGGCAAAGAAGTTATCTTCGATGCCAACAGCTTCCAGGCGCAGGCTCTCCGCCCAGATACTCGCCAGCAGCGCTTCTACGGCGTCGCGCGGGGCAGTATAGCTGTCTTCCAAATCGGGGCGAGAACAGTCGAGCTGCGGCAGCGCGCGCGCATCGATTTTGCCGTTCGGCAGCAGCGGCAGTGCCTCTAACCGGATGAAAGCATAGGGCAGCATGTAATCTGGCAGGCGGTTCTTCAAAAAGGCGCGCAGCTCGCCGGTCTGCGTTGCCATCGAGAGATCGCGCGGCAGCCAGTAGGCGCTGAGGCGCGTTTCACTGCCGGTCTGGTGCGCGGTCACCACGCACTGGCGCACGTTTGCATGTTGCGCCAGTGCGGCTTCGATCTCACCAATCTCTACCCGCGAGCCGCGGATTTTGACTTGCTGGTCGCCGCGCCCGAGGAATTCCAGCATCGCGCTTCCATCCGGCTGGATTCGCCAGCGCGCCAGGTCGCCGGTGCGGTACATCTGGGTCTCTGCTTCAAACGGGTTGGCAACAAAGCTTTCCGCGCTCAGATTCGGACGATTCCAGTAGCCGCGCGCCAGCCCCACGCCCGATACGTACAGTTCGCCGGGCATTCCGATGGGAACCAACTGCCGGTGTGCATCCAGCAAGTACACGCGGGTGTTGTCAATTGGGCGGCCAATGGCGGGCGGCTCGCCGCTGGGCTGGCACTCGGTCAGCGTGGCGCAGACCGTGGTTTCCGTTGGCCCATAGGCATTGATGAACCGCCGCCCTGGCAGCGCCCAGCGCTCAACCAGATCCGGCGGGCAGGCTTCACCGGCAGAAACCACCGTGCGAAGCGCGGGGAAGCGATCTGCGGGCAAGGTGGCCCAAACCGAAGGCGGGCAGGTGAGCACATTTACCGCTTGTTCGTGCAGCAGTTCTACCAGGTCGGGGCCGGGCATCAACTGGTCCTGCGAGGCCATGCAGAGCGTGCCGCCCGAAAGTAGGGTGACGAAAATCTCCGAGACGGACGCATCAAAGCAAAACGGTGCAAATTGCAGCACGCGGGTGCCGGGCTCCACGCCAAAGGCCTTCGACTGTGCCCGTGCAAGGTTACCCACCCCACGGTGCTCGACCATCACACCCTTTGGCTGGCCGGTAGAACCGGATGTGTACAGCACGTAGGCGAGCTGGTCAGGGGTGACCGACCGGTTAGGGGCGGTGTCTGCTTCCTGCATGATGGTGGGCCATTCAGCATCCAGGCATAGGGTGCGCTCCACCGGAAGGGCCAGGCTGTGCGCGAGGTGGCTTGTTGTGAGCAGCAGCGCTACCTGCGCATCCTGCACCATAAAGCGCAGGCGCTCGATGGGGTACGTGGGTTCCAGCGGTACATACGCGCCGCCCGCCTTGAACACCGCCAGCGCGGCGATCACGAGCTCTTTCGACCGCTCCAGGCAGATGCCCACGCGCTGCTCGGGCTGCAATCCCTGCTGGATGAGGGAATTCGCCAACCGGTTCGCAGCCTGATCCAGTTCGCGGTAGGTCATCTTCTCGTTGAAGAACTGCTGCTTTCGACGCGAGCGCGTTTCCAGATCGCGCAGTTTTTGCATGGTATCTACGTAATATTTGGTTACGCGGGCATTGAGCGTTTCATCCTGGTAGTAGATGAATGGGTAGTGCAGGCTGGGCAGGTTGGGGTACTGCTGCTCCGCCAGATTGCGCTTGCTGTAACTATGGAAGTCTTCAAAGGTCTGCGCGCTGGGCTGCATCCCGTAACCGGCATAATCTTTGGTGATTGGCGCGCCGGGCTGCGCGTGCAAGCGGCCCCACCCCAGGCCCTCAAAGCTCTTGTAGTGCTGGATGATGTGCTCCAGCATTGCGTCGGCGGATTGGATATCCTCTTCATTAAAGAACGGCAGCCCATTGATCAGGTTGACCGTGGTGCGAACGTTGGGGTACTGTTCACAGCGTTCGAAGAAAGCCAGGATTTCCGCATCGTTGGGCTGAGGTTTGACTGCTCCGGCCTTCGTCAGGCACTGGCGGTGACGCTCCGAGAGGCTGTTTACGTCGATGTTGAGCGAAACAAAGCCAAAGGTGCGCGCCACCAGATCGATGAACTCAGTCGTGGGTAGTTCCCAGAAGTAGAAGTATCCGTGATGGCAGGTGAGATCGATGCCTCTCCACAATGACTGGTAAAGGTCAAAAGAGTCGTAACCGGGCAGGTCAAAGTCGAACAGGAAGGTAGAGGTGTGGGGCTTGAGCCGCACAATGTCATTGCGTATTTCGCGCACGTCGCGCATGGTAAAGTAAGGTTTGGGGCGCTTCGGCACGCTGGCCTGCACGTCTCGCGCGCCGCCGCAGTAGTGGCAGTTCATCGGGCAGCCGCGCCCGGTGAAGATGAACAGGTAGGGGGTCAGCGACAGGTCGGCGGGTGAGACGAAGATCTCGTCCAGGTGAGTCAGGTACACATCGCGCAGGGACTCACTGCTATGCAGGTAGCTGACCGGGCTGCGCACAATTTGCCCATCCCGCTTGTAGGTGCAGTTGGGGATCCCCGCCGAGCCCTGGCAGATTTTGAGCAGCGGCAGTTCACCATCGCCAGTAACGATGTAATCGACCGCCTCGTACTGGATCAGGTCTTCTGCAAAGTAGCCGGACGTATCGCCTCCCAGGGCTACTTTCGTGCCGGGAGCATATTCCTTAATCAACCGGCAGATCTCCAGCGCGCGGGCCATGTGCGGGAACCATTTGAGGCTTACCGCCACCAGCCGCGGGTGCGTCTTGTCGATCAGGCGATGGATATTGGCTTTCAGCGCTTCCTTCTCCAGGTGGATGTCGTTCAACTGGCAGAACGCCTCAATGCCGTGCCGCCGTAAGTACGAAGCCAGATACATCAGCCCCACCGTTCCTGAGCCGGTGGTAGAACCCACTAGCAGCACCGGCGAGAGCGCCCCATCTGGGGTCGTCTCGCAGTAATCCGGCAAAATACTGGCTGCTTCTTCCGCGCTGACCGGCGATTCGGGATGCTCGGCGTGGCAGACCGGCAGCGGTGCATCATTGCAAACCGCGCTCTGGGGGCGGTACGCATGCCATTCGATCATCCCCGCGGTCGCCATTGCGCGGATCAGCGGAACCCAACTATCCAGGCTGCCATCCGGTTGGTAACTGGTAACGTTCGCCGTGTGCAGCGTGCCGGTGGACTGATCCATGCCGATGTACGCCAGGCGATATTCCTGCGGCCCGGCCAGATTTGCGATTGTATCGAGGGTACGCGTGCCGTCCAGCCATTCCAGCAGGCGCAGCACGGGCAAGTTAGCTGCCACGAGCCCGCTGGCCGGTACGGAGAGCAGGTCAAACGCTTCAGCGCCCGGTACGGCGCCGGCAGCCTTCAACCACGAAGCGTGGGGGAAGATGAATACCAGCGGGTGTTTGCGGAAACAGGCCTTTGCCAGGGTGGGCAGGTATTGTGACTGTTTTTCCGCCGCCACCGTGCTGGCGACAAAGTCCTGTTCCCGTTCCCCGGTGGAAAGTGGCGTATACACACCGCTCAGAATATTGGCTGCGGCCGGGTTGAAATTGCTGGAGCCCAGAAAGGCGATCAGGTCGGCAAAGTTGCGTGAGACAACCAGGGCAGGCGCATCTGGCGTGCGCTCAACCTGCTGTTCAAAGAACGTGTGCACGCATTCGGGTATGTAATCGGTTTCGGTGGTGTTCCATTCCTTCAGCAGCAGGTGCTTTTCATCCGCGCCGAGCATTTCCAGCTCGGGCAAACTGCGATCGGGGTCTGCCAGGATGCTGCGCAGCAGGTTCTCATAATGAGCCAGCATGCGCTGGATTGTCGATGGATGGTACAGGTCGGTACGGTAATCGATCGCCATTTGCAGCCCATCTTCCCCGGCGACAATTTCCAGGGTCAGGTCAAACTGCGATGTCTGGCTGCGAATCTCCTGCGGAGACAGTTGGATGGCCTGCTGGCTGGCATACGTCTGGGCCGGGTTGTCGCGCAGGGCAAACATGAGCTGAAACAGCGGCGAGCGGCTGGCATCACGGCCAGTTTGCAGCGCATCGACAAGCTGCGCGAACGGCATTTCCTGGTGGGCGTAGGCATCCAGCGCGGTCTGCCGAACACTCTGCAAGAAAGCGCGAAAGGACGGTGCACCCTCAATGCGCGTGCGCAGCGCCATGGTATTAACCAGGAAGCCGACGATGTTTTCCAGCTCGCCACGCATACGTTCCGCTACCGGCGTGCCGATCACCAGGTCGCGCTGACCGCTGTACCGGAACACCAGTGTTTTGAAGGCTGCCAGAGCCAGCATAAAGAGCGTTACGCCCTGCTGCTCGGCCAGCCCGCGCAGGGCGTGGGTGAACGCGGCAGGAAGGGCGCGCGTTTCGCGCGCTCCGGCGAAGGTATGCATGGCCGGGCGCGGCAGATCCGTGGGGACTTCGGTCAGCGGCAGGTCGGACAACTGGGTTTTCCAGTATTCCAGGTGGCTTTTCATCGCAGCAGAATTTGCACGATCGCGCTGCCAGGCGGCAAAGTCAACGTACTGAACCGTGAGTTCGGGAAGGGCTGGGGTGCTGCCCAGGCAAATGGCATCATAGAGCGTCCACAGGTCGCGGTGGAAAATGCCCGCGGACCAGCCATCAAAGACGATGTGATGGGCCGTCATCAGCAGCAGCGCATCTTCCGCCGCAACGCGAATCAGGCTTGCACGCAGCAGAGGCGCTTGAGACAGATCAAAGGGGCGCTGCGCTTCGGCGTAGATCATCGCTTCGAGACGTTCTTGGCGGGCGGCTTCATCCAGTACGCTCAGGTCGGTGACTGGCAGATCTAGCTTTGCTTCTGGTACGATCACCTGCACCGGCTGCCCGTTGACCTGCCGGATGGCGGTGCGCAGGCTCTCGTGCCGCTGAACCAGCGCGCGCAGGCTGGCAGCAAGCGCGTCGAGATTGAGCTGACCCTGAATACGAATGGCGAAAGACAGGTTATAGACCGGGCTGCCCGGCTGGAGCTGGTGAATAAACCACAGGCGCTCTTGACCGGGGGAAAGGGCAAAGTGCGCCTGATCCCGGCTCAGGCACGGGATGCTTTCGCTAGCTTGCTGCTTGCGCTGTTTCAACTGGCGCAAAAACAGCGCCCGTTTTTCGGGCGGCAGCGCCGCTATTCGTTCCGACAATTCATCATCACGAGCCACGCTTATTTCCTCACTTCGCCAATTGTGTCTGATGCTGTTTTGATTAGCTGATACGGGCTGTACCCGTCCTAATCGCCTATGCGAAAAATTATGCCTGTGCCGGTGCGGCGTCTTCTCCTTCATCCAACAGCGCCGCCAAGTCCTCTTCCGACAGGTCTTCGATCTCATCCAGCAAATCCAGTACCTCCTGGTCAACAGCCAGCGAGTCTGTGAGCTGGGTCTGGATGGCATCGGTCAACTGCGCCACGCTCGGCCCCACCACCAGATCCGCGACGGATAAGCGCACCGGCAGGTTCGCCTCAATACGGTTCTTGATTTCCAGCGCCATGATCGAGTCAAAACCCAGCGTGGTCAGCGATTTATCGACGGGCATGCGGTTGGGATCGCCAAACCCCAGCACCTGGGCGATCAACTCGCGCAGGAAGCACTCCACCAGCACCCGTCGTTCCGCCGTGTCGCCAGCCATCAGCAGCCGTTCCGGCAGCGAATGACCAGCCTTACCGGATTGGTCTGCAACGGCCCGGCCTGGTTCGCGGCACAATTCCTCCAAGAAGGTATGCAAGCTGTTGGCGGCGCGCTGCAGCTTCGGCCACTCCGCGGCAATCACTGCCGCCTGGGCAGCGCCACTGCCCACCAAATGATCCATGCGCTTCAAGGCCGACTCAGGGGTGAAGGCGTACATGCCGCTGTGCTGGAAGTGATCTTGCAAATTCAGCCGGGCGGCCATGCCCACCTCGCCCCATACGCCCCAGTTGATGCTGGTAGCCGGAAGCCCCTGCGCGCGGCGATAGTGCGCCAGCGCATCCATAAAGGCGTTGCCGGCAGCGTAATTTGCCTGCCCCACCTGACCCAAGATCGACGCAGCGGATGAGAATAATATGAAGAAGTCGAGCGGCTGCTCGGCAAAGGCCTGGTGCAGCGCCCACGACCCAGCCACCTTGGGCCCCAAAACGCGATCCAAATGCTGTGGGGTCATCTGGTAGATCAGGTGATCCTCCAGTACCCCCGCCGCGTGGATGATACCCTGTACCGGCGGCCAGCCCAAGCGGTCTAGATCATCCAGCAGGCATGACAACTGCCGCGCATCGGAAACATCCACCGCGGAGGTATAAACCGCAGCGCCCAACGCCTCGATGCGCTGAATAGCGGTGACGCGTTCGGCAAGCGGGTTTTGTGGATCCACTCCGGCCCACTGCGAGCGCGGCGGAAGCGGCGTGCGGCCCAGTAAAATCAGCCGGCGCGCGCCGCGAGCAGCCAGCCATTCGGCGACTGCCAGCCCTAGCCCACCCATACCACCGGTGATCAGGTAACTGGCCGAAAGGCGGATGTTCAAACCTTGTTCAGCCGCCTGCTCCAACTGGATCAGGCGCGGCACAAAGCAGCGGCAGTGAGCGTCTTCACTGCGCAGCGCAAAGGTGTTTTCTTGCCCGTTCTGCGCCAGCAGTACAGCCAGCGCGTCGAGTGTTTCATCGGAGTCATCGCCCAGGTCAACAGTCCCGCCCCACAGGTTAGGGAACTCTTGCGCTGCCACACGGGCCATGCCCAACAGCGGCGACTGGCTGAGCGCCACCGGGCGCGGATCACCGGGGAGCGGCTGCGCACCGCGCGTCACCAGCCACAGTCTGGGCGCTGCATGACCGGCTGCCAGCTTTTGGATCAATGAGAGCAGCGCCAGACAGCCTGCTTTCGTTCCATCCACCAACTGCATGTCATCCGCAGCGGGAAGGTCGAGGGCAGAAAGATCGATTACACCCCGGCAGTTGCCCAGACGCGAAAGCTGCTCTTGCAGCGCACCATCGGTTATCACATGGCCTTGCCCGCCCAGGCGGTCAATTTGTGAAGCCAGCTTTTGTGCCAGGCCGTTTCGGTCCGGCAAAATTAGCCAATTGCCGGTGAGATCGGGCTGCTGCCCGGGCAGTTCGAACGCCTGCCAGGTGATGTTGTACACACCTTCGCGTGGAGTGCTGCGCTGCTGCGCGGTCATGCGCTGTAAAACCAGGCCACCTACTTCTGCCAGCGGCTGGCCATCTGCATCGAGGAATGTTACGTCAGCCAGGCGGGTAGCGTCTCCCGGCTGGGCTGACTCGCGGCGGCGCACGTGGCACCACGCTGCCCCGGCGGCCGGGCCAAACACACGCAGTTGCGTTGCACCTACCGGTAAATAGGCGTCTTCGGCGAACTGCTCGCCCAGGCCAAACGCCTGCGCCGCAGCCTGGAAGCCGTTGTCTAACAGGGCCGGGTGGATGGCATACAGCCCCAACTCAGTACGCAGCGATGCCGGAGCTTCAACAGCCACCAGCGCCTCGCCATCCCTGCGCCATATCTGGCGAATCCACTGGTAAGCGCTGCCATACGGGAGACCGCGCTCGGCCATGCGAGCATAGTGCTGGCTCCCGGGCACATCCTCCAAACAGCGGGCGCGGATGTCCTCCAGCGGTTCCCGAAGCGGCGTGTTGTGCTCGTTCGTAGTCCATAGTTTGCCCTGGGCATGCTCCACCCAATCCCCCTTGCTGCCGGGGTCGCGGCTGGCAAACTCAAAGGCGGCTTCATGAGCGGTCAGCGGAGTAATCACTAACTGCAGCAGCCGCGCGCCAGTTTCCGGCAGGATGAGCGGCTGCTTGAAGCGCAGATCTTCCACCACCGGCCTCGATTGATCCCACACCTGCTCCGACGCCGACAGCGCCATTTCACCGAACATCGACCCAGACAGCACCAGTGTGCCTTGAACGCGGTGATCCTTCAAGTAATGCAGGCTGCGGGCGTTGATCTCGCTTTCGAAAACCACGGCGTGCGGCGCAGAGGCCATCTGCACCGGGTCGCCAAGCAGCGGGTGGGTGCTCTTTTTGGCCTTACCGCCCAACAGCAGCGCCGGTGATAATCCCTGGTCGAGCTGGTCATACCAGTAGCGCTCGCGCTGCCACGGGTAGGCCGGCAATTCCACCATCTTCCCGCCAGTGGGGAAAAATCGCCGCCAATCCAGCGGGTAACCGGCCACGTACATGGCGCCCAGCGTCGAGAGCAGGGTGGCATATTGTGCTTCGCCGCGCTTCAACGATGCCCATACGGTACCTTGCTTGCCGGTATGCGCCAGCACATCCTGAATGGAACGGCACAAAACCGGATGCGGGCCGACTTCCAGGAAGGCATCGTATCCTTCACCAAGCAGCCGCTCAATCGTGGCGGCAAAGAGGAAGGGATCGCGCAGGTTGCGCGCCCAATAGGCGGCCCCCATGCTTTTCCCATCGATGCGCCCCCCGGTGACCGTTGAATACAGCGGGGCATAGGAAGCGCGGGGACGCAAATCACCGAGCGCGTCGATCAGCTCAGTTTTCAGCGGCTCCATCTGCGGGCTGTGGAAGGCCACACTGACGCCCTCCAGCGCGCGGCAAAAGACGCCCTTTTTTTCCATCGCGGCGAGAACTGCATCGATGGCTTCTGGCGCGCCAGAAAGCACGCTGGAATTGGGGCTGTTGCTGCCCGCCACCGCCAGGCAGTTGCTATATTCGGCAATCGCGGCCTGCGCTTGCGCCAGCGGCAGGCCGACAACGGCAGTTTTGCCCTTGCCTTCAGTGCGCTTCATCAAGCGGCTGCGGTGGATCACCACGCGCAAGGCCTCATCCAGGCTCAGCACCCCGGCCACGTGCGCGGCGGCGATCTCACCCAGGCTCTGGCCTACAATAGCCTGGGGCTCAATTCCCCACGAACGCCACAGCGCTGCCAGTGCCACTTGAACGGCAAAAATAGCCGGCTGGGTGCGGTTCGTCTCGTTCAGCCGCGTATTTTCCGCATCCCTTTCCAGTTCATCGATCAACGACCAGGGTACATATTGGCGCAGCAGCCGGTCGCATTCGTTCAGCGTCTCGCGAAAGACCTCTTCCTGCTGGTACAGCTGGCAGCCCATCTTCGCCCAATGCGAACCCTGGCCAGAGAAGACAAACACCAGCTTGTGCGGTTGGCCGCCTGCCGGGATGCCCGAAACAATCCCGGTAGAAGCTTTCACGCCCCCGGCAAACGCATCCAGACGTTCCACCGCTTCTTCCTTCGAACCGGCCACAACAGCCAGCCGGTGATTGGCATGATGGTTGCGTTTGAGGCTGGCGGTATATGCGATATCCTCCAGGCTGGCGTGGAAATCCTCGCTATTCAGCAGATCGCGCAGGCGGGCAGCCATTTCTCGCAACGCATCTTCACTGCGAGCGGAGAGCGGCAGCATACGGGCGGCCGGGCGCTGCTCGACCAAAGAAGCATAACCGGCCGCCGGTGCTCCTGCTCGTACCGTCGGAGGTTCGGCCAGCACCACGTGCGCATTGGTGCCGCCAAAGCCAAACCCGCTCACGCCGGCAATGAGCTGGCGCGAATCATCCGGCCAGCCGCCGAGTTCTTGCTGAACTTTGAACGGCAGTTGGTCAAATGAAATGAGCGGATTGGTCTCAGTGCAGTGCAGGCTGGGCGGAAGCTGGCGATGGTAAATGGACATGGCCGTTTTAATCACCCCGGCAACACCCGCCGCAGGCTCCATATGGCCAACGTTGGTTTTTAGCGAGCCAAGCGCGCACAACTGCCCCGGGCGGCGGTCAGCAGCGAGAACAGCGCCGAGCGCCTGCACTTCAATCGGGTCGCCCAGGCGGGTGCCTGTGCCGTGCGCCTCAATGTACTGAACCTGGGAAGGCGAAACCCCGGCCTTTTGATACGCTTCGCGCAGAACAGCTTCCTGAGCCTGACCGTTGGGAGCCATCAACCCGTTGCTGCGGCCATCCTGGTTGACGGCGCTGCCCATGATCACCGCGTAAATGCGGTCACCATCGGCCTGGGCGCGAGCGAGCGGCTTGAGCAACACCGCGCCGGCGCCTTCACTGCGGACAATGCCATTCGCCTGGCTGCTAAAGGTCTTACAGCGGCCATCCGTGGCAAGCGCGCCGGCTTTTGAGAAAAATACCTGGCCTTTTGGAAGCAGGTTGATACTCACACCACCGGCAATCGCGGCACTGCAATCACCCTGGCGAAGGCTCTGGCAGGCCAGGTGAATGGCGACCAGTGACCCCGAACAGGCGGTATCCAGTGAAAGGCTGGGACCATGAAAATCAAACAAGTAGGAGATACGGTTAGCAACAATGCTGTTGGCCGTACCCGCGCCAGAATAGGCATCTACCCGGTTCAAATCGCTGTACAGGAGCTGATCGTAATCGTCGCTGAGTGTAGCGACGAACACGCCCGTGTTGCTCCCGGCCAGTGAGTCGATCGCAATACCGGCGTCTTCCACTGCTTCCCAGGTAATTTCCAGCATCACGCGCTGGCGCGGGTCCATGTGGGGCGCCTCGCGTGGAGAGATTCCAAAGAACTGCGCGTCGAAACGGTCGATATCCTTTAAAAAACCACCCCAGCGGCCAATTGTCTTGCCGGGGGTGGCGGGATCGGGTGAGTAAAGCGCGTTAGTATCCCATCGAAAAAAAGGTGTCTCGGTGATGGCTTCGCGGCCCGCGCACAAAAGCTGCCAGAACTCAGGAGCGCCCTCCGCACCCGGAAAGCGGCAGCTCATGCCAACAATGGCGATCGGCTCATTGTTATATGTTGCGGTTTGCACGGTTTGGGGAATATCCGAGAGGGCGCGTGCTTTTTGCTGGATCGATGCATCGCCGGCCAAATGCTGCGCAAGCTGCTGAATGGTAGGGTAATTCCAGGCGAGAATTGGCGATAAAGCACTCCCCAACCATTGCCCCAGGTCGCTCATCAACTGCAGGGCTTCAACAGAAGCCAGGCCATACACGGTAAAAACCTGATTCGGATCGATATCTTCGGCCGGTATCCCTAATCGCTTGGACAAGTACGATAACAGCCAGACTTCAATGGTTTTCTGTACATCTGGATAGCTCATTCTTCACCGCCGCTGGTCGTTGCGAAGTTATGCTTAATTTAACACAGCGGCGGCGGCAATTTTGCCGAAAAAGTGCCGATAAAGTGCCGGCACTTTTCCACAGATTAACGATCAACAAACGCAGGGGATAAAGCTGATCCATGAAACAAGTAAGAACCTATCCAATATTATTGTTTTGTATTTGTTGTGTGTGGCTGCGTCACACACAACAAATACAAAACAATAAAAGTAACTGCTCAACCGCAGCGGTTTTTTATATGAAACGGACGCTCGCATTGCGAGCTACTGCTTCGCCCGTCTAAAAAAGATATCTTAGGCTGCCGAGGGGAGCGATTCGGATGCAACTGTCTGGCAGGGCTGAACAGTTACCAGTTAAGTTGGTCAAAAAGAAATAATAATGGGGTTTGACTTACTTTTATTAATCAATTATAATTTACATACTTGTGGCCAATCATTGATAAACACCCCTTTACTTTATGGTAAGGCCACTGCTTTTGAAAATTTGCACGCGTTCTCGGTAATAGCTCCTACACCCATAATACAAACAAAATGACAATTGAATAGCAAGTACCGGCTGATGCAATAGCAAGAGATTGTCTTACTGTTAAGCTCGGAAAGTTTGCTGTGTTACAGCAGATACGGATCATTCTATAGTGGAACGATCCGAGGTTGTTATGATTGATTGCGCCATACGGCCAATCTAGCAAGCAATACTTCTGATGGATATTCGGGCCAACTATGAGCAATTCTGTTTTGACAAACAGTGAGATTGGGGAAGAAATACCCCTGGAACATTTCTGTCGGAAATCGATCCGTAAACTGCTAAAGTGTTGGGGAAACGTCCAACAGTTTAGCAACCATCCCCTGATCCAGCTTCATATTGTCGATATTCAATTGAAAAATTCTGGTTATGCAGACACCCCGAACGGCCGTGGCATGGCCCTGCAAGAGGTGCTGCGCAGTGCCATCGAAGCGCTCAAGCCGTCTCCGGATCGCACCGATTATCACGAAAAATGCTGGCGGCCCTATTTGTTCATCAAAGAACAATATCTGGAAAACCGCTCCCCTGATTATCTGGCGGCAAAGTACAGCATAGAGCGCAGCACGTATAACCACGAGCAGGCCAAAGCGCTCGATATGCTAGCAGATCTGCTGTATAAACGCGAAGCCATGAGCTTTCGCTCTTACCCCAGTCGGCTTGCGTCTGCATCCGTGCAGTCAGCGCTGCCCTCCCTCAGGCCATCTTTTCTGGCGCCCGCCCGCCCGGCACATGCGCCGGTGGGTAGATGCAAAGTTTACAACCTGCTCAAGCAGCAGTTGATGAACTGTACAGGCTGCAATGGCGTTGCCTTGCGCGGCATGGTCGGCGTAGGAAAAACCGCCCTAAGCATTGCCCTTGCCCATGATTCCGAAATCTTGAACCACTTCCAGGATGGCATTTTGTGGGCGAACCTGGGGCAATCACCGGATATGGACTTTATTCTGGATCAGTGGAGCAGCGCCCTGGGTGTGAATACCACGCGCGCCGCCGGTCATCAAACCATCGAAGCGCGCCTGGTTGCCCTGCACAATGCGATTGGAATGCGCCGGATGCTCATCGTCATCGATGATGCCAGGCGGGTGAAAGATGCGCTCCTATTCAAAATTGGTGGTCCACGCTGCGCGCACCTGCTCACAACGCGCGTTCCAGAAGTCGCGATGGAATTTACGGGGCACGATGAAACCATACTCGGCGAGCTCAACTTGCAAGACAGCCTGGCTCTGCTCCGGCAGATGGCTCCGAATGCGGTGGATGCCCTGAATGAGAAGGCGGATGAATTGGCTTCTTTTGCCGCTGGCCTGCCGCTGGCGCTCGTTTTCATTGGCAAACATCTGCGCAAGGCCTTCCAAAGCTACCAGATGCGCCGGCTGCAAAAAGCGGCTGAATCACTGACCAGCGCTGAGATTCGCTTACAGCTTGCTTCACAAGAAGTAGAGATCAGGAACGTTGGGGCGACGCAGGGTAATGCAACCACGTCGCTAAAACAAATCCTCGCAGAGAGCGAGCAAGCAATTTGCCAGCAGGCCCGCCAAACCCTGAGGATGCTTTCTGTTTTCCCCTGCAAACCCAATACCTTCTCAGAGGAAGCCGCACTGGCGGTTTCTGGGGCCGGGCCAGAGATCCTGGATGAGTTGTGCGACCAAGGGTTTATCGAAAGTGATGGCGCGGGGCGGTACACGATACACCAGGTGCTGGCCGATTACGGCCGGTCGGGCTTGAACGACACGCGCGCTTATGAACAGTTCGTCCGCTTTTTTGTGGATCTGGCAAATTCGTCAAGTAACCCCCTGAAGTTGTATGGCGAGACGACCAATATCTTTGCAGCCCTTGAGTATGCCTACAAGTTGTGCATGTTCGCGGAATTAACCGCTGGTGTATTAGCCTTCTTCCCATTCCTGGAACAGAATGAACTACTCGATGAGGCGGAAGTACTGCTCTGGCGCGCGCAGCAGGCCACCCGAGAGATACAGGTGAAGGAGGCGCAAGACGTGCTTCATTATTATTTGGATCGCCTGATCTTGCGCTCTAACGTACATACGACTGCCAGTGATACCTGCAAACCTATGGGCAAAGACTCGCCCCAAGGCAAGATTACAGTGAAGGAAGACCGAAAAGAAGCGCTGCAATCAGGCGTTTATGGGAAAAACCTTCTGCGCATTCTCGAAAATGATATTAAAATCAGTTATTCACCCCGTACAGGTACCTGGTTCGCACATCGCGTCACGAATGAATAAAACCAATGATTAGTGAATCTTCCTGGATCTTCCGTCCAAGTCCGAACACAAAGCCACGACTGCGCCTCTTTTGCTTTCCGTATGCAGGCGGCAGCGCTTCTATCTTCATCCCGTGGGCAAACGCGTTTTCAAGTGATATCGAGCTTTGCCCTATTCAGCTTCCCGGCCGGGCAAATCGACTAAAAGAAGCGCCCTACGACCGCATTGAGCCGCTCATCGAAACACTTGTCCGGGTATTACAACCCGAACTAGGCCTTCCATATGCACTATTTGGGCACAGCCTGGGTGCTTTAATCAGCTTTGAACTGGCGCGCGCCTTTTCGAAAATTGGCTGCCCTCCCCAGCACCTTTTTGTCTCTGGAAGGCACGCCCCGCATTTGCCAGACCCAATCCCTTCTATCCACGACGTCTCTGACGAGGCATTTATGGAGGGAATTAAAAAATTCAATGGCACGCCAGGAGAAATTCTACGGCATCAGGAATTGATGGAACTGTTCATGCCGATGCTGCGAGCGGATTTTGCCCTTAACGGCACGTATCAATATAAGGCCGAATCGGTGCTGAATTGCCCGGTTACAGCATTCGGTGGATATCAGGACGCCATCGTCCACCAGTCCCTCATCGAACCGTGGAGCGAGCTGACCAGTGGAAGATTCAACTTGCAAATGTTCCCTGGAGACCATTTTTTCCTGCACAGCAGCCAGCCGCTGGTCTTGCAAGCCATTTCCGGTGCTCTGTAGGTGTGCCAAAGTAGCTCTCCCGCCACCACCCTTTTCACACCCTGAAACCGTCGGGCTTACTGCGATTGCGAAGATCAACATGGCACGGAATTGATCGATCTTTGAATTGATGGGCAGCGGTGGGCTGGTGATTCAGATCGGGCAAGATCCGCAGGAAGCCGGAGAGCGTTGGTCCGCAGTAACAAAACCAGCCGGGCCAGGCCGCCTGTCGGTGGTGGCGGTGAGCGGACCGGGCGGGCCTCCGGCAGTAAACCAACCTAACTGAGGATTGTTCATCGACCAGTGGTCAGAGGCCGTCCCGGTGGAACAGCAGGTAACTGGCATCACAATTCAGTTTCATGCGCCCAGTAACCTGCCGCCCCAGGCCTATCTGCTGACGGTCCCACCGGATGGCGAACCCTGGAGCCTTAAACTGGCGACCGAAACGCTGCTTCAAACTATGGAATGGGCGGCGCTGCGTTCAGTTGGACCGGAACACATGGTGGATTACGGGAGGGCCATCCCCACAACCTTTGTGCCCGGAAATATTTTGAACTTGCCCGTGAAGGACTAAGCATGAGCCTCGAGCGCCGCTAGCAGTTTGGCCGCAGGCATGGCGGTTCTTATCCTGTCTGGCTTCAGCGCCACAAGTCTGCCGGCCGCGGAGAGCGGTCTGCAGTGGGATGCGCTTCTGTCTGGTACGCCTGAGGAAGGCGACATTTCGGGTGATTGAAGGCCCGCTATTTCAACATCCTCGCTATAATATGAGTTATCTCCCAACTGTGGAACTACCCAAAGTTCATGCGCTTCCCGGGATGCATCCTGGTGCATGGCAGTGGGCGCGATAATATAATGGGGACAAAGATTCGTATGCCTTTTCGGCAGATCGGATCGAGAGGAATTCGACAAGAGGATACTATGCTCATCGATTTTAACTTCAACCAAGATGGTCTGGCTTTCACCCCTTATTGGAGGGTATGTGTCGGTGGCGGGCGCGTGGGCGAAGCCCTGCGGGCTGATTTTCAGAAGCACCTGGAATTAGTGCAGCGAGAAATGCCCTTCCAATACATTCGCATGCACGGCCTTTTCCATGAAGACATGATGGTCTACCGGGAAGAGAATGGCGAGCCCATCGTCAACTGGCAGTATGTTGACCTGGTGTATGACCACTGGCTTTCTATCGGCATTCGGCCATTTGTAGAATTGGGTTTTATGCCCTACGATCTAGCCAGTAGCGACGAAACCGTCTTCTGGTGGCGTGGCAATATCACCCCTCCCAAAGATTGGGCGCGCTGGGAATGGTTGATTTCGCAGTTCATCCACCACATCATTGAGCGCTACGGTATAGACGAAGCGCGTAGCTGGTATTTCGAGGTGTGGAACGAGCCCAGCTTGCACGTGTTCTGGAAAAACGCCGACTTTGCCGCCTACATGGAACTCTATGAGCGCACCGCTCGCACCATCAAACGCATCGACCCCCAGCTCCGGGTAGGAGGGCCAGCCAGCCACGGCTTTGGCGAAGATCGAGGCATCCCACCGTGGGGCGAAGCGTTTCTGGCTGCCTGCGCTGAACGCAGCCTGCCGCTCGATTTCTTCTCCACCCACCCTTACCCTACCCTCTATCCGGTTGACCTGGAAGGGAAAGGTTACATGACTTGGGATGGCCCCGACCGCCTGCTGATCGATGCGCGCGGCTGCGACCAGCTCTTGCGTGCATCCGCGTTCCCCAACGTGGAGCGCCACTACACTGAGTGGAGTTCCAGCCCCAGCCCGCGCGACCCCGTGCACGACACAGCTTTCCTGGCCTCCTTCATCGTGGATAACAACTGGCGGGCACGCGGCTTGATGGATTCGCTTTCATTCTGGGTGGTCAGCGACATTTTTGAAGAAGGCCGTGTTGGCGATACCCCCTTCCATGGTGGTTTTGGCTTGGTCAATATCCAGGGGCTGAAAAAAGCCTCCTATCACGGCTATTGGTTCCTCTCGCGCCTGGGCGATGAAGTGGTCGTCGAAGGCGATTCGTATGTGGTTACCCGGCGCAGTGATGGCACCCTGGCTATCCTGTTGTGGAACTACTGCCACTACCGCGAAGACGCCAATGACAGCCGTTTGCTGACTGCCGCCGAACCGCAGGAGATCTACGACCTGTTCGCTATTCAACCGCCGCGCGAATTTCAGCTAAACATCGATGGCATGGAGCAAAATGTTCGCCTGCAAATCACCCGATTTGATCGCCAGCATGGCAGCGTCTATGATGCCTGGGTAGACATGGGCGTACCAGCCCACATCCTCCCCGCCGACCTGGACGTGCTGCGCCGCCGCATGGAATTGGACGTTGCGGTCGAACGGATTGCCACACAGGAGGGCAGCCTTACGTGGGCTACCACCGTTCAACCCTTTGGTGTGACGCTCATTGAGATCAGCCCTGATAAAAGATAACATGTAACTGTTCAGCCCAAGCGGGCAAGTGTGTTTGAATCGCTCCCTTCGGGAGCCGAAAGAGAGTCAATGGTTGGTTTTCAAGGAGTTTTGGTATGTTGGGGGTGGTTACACTGCCCCAACGTACCAAAACTCCTTGAAAACCGAGAAGAGCAAAGCCTGAGCGCGGAAACGGCGCTCAGGCTTTGCTCTTTTTGAAGCTTACATCGAGCAGCACAGCCAGCACCAGCACCAGGCCTTTGACGAGGTACTGCACGAAGGGCTGTACGTTCAGCATTTGCAGACCGGTGGTCAGGCTTGACATAATTAGCGCGCCGATCAAGGCCCCAAAGACCGTGCCAGAACCGCCCAGGGTGGAGGTGCCACCCAAGATGGCGCTGGCGATGGCGTCTAACTCATAACCTTCACCGGCGGCGATGGTGCCGTAACCAACATAAGACGCCAATACCACCCCAGCTACGCCTATCAAAAAGCCCATTAGGACGTAGACCATCAACAAGGTGCGTTTGATGTTGATACCAGACAGCCGAGCCGCCTCGCGATTGCCGCCGATGGCGTAGGTGTAGCGACCAAAACGGGTGTTATTGCTGACATAGGTCATCACCACGGATGCGATTGCCAGCAGCGCGACCGGCACCTGCACGCCATTGTAGCGGTTGACCATGAACACGTACACCAGCACCAGCAGCGAAAAGAACCCGGTAATGATCAGGTCATACGAGATATTGGGCACTTCTACGCCATAACGTCGTTTGCGCTGGCGGCTGCCGAACATATTGTAGAACAGAAAGGCGATCACCAGGATGGCGATCAGCCAGCCAACCCATGCTGGCAGATAGCCTTGGGCGATATAAGAAAAGCCCACCTGGTTAGCAGGAATGGTCTTGCCTTCGGTGCGCCACAGGATCAGCCCGCGCGCGATAAACAGGCCGCCCAGGGTGGTGATGAAGGGAGGAATACGCAGGTAGGCAATCAACAAGCCTTGCAAGGCGCCCCACAGCGTGCCAACCAGCAAGCCCATTGCCACAGAAAGCACTGCCATCAAGATTGGGTCACTGACTGGGATGCTATCAACCCAGAAGCGGGCTTGCAGAAAAGCGACCATTACCGATACAAAGCCAGCGGCCTTGCCAACCGAAAGATCAATGCCGCCCGTCACAATCACCAGCACCATGCCGATCGCCAGGAAGGAGGTAACCGTCATCTGGCGAAAAAGATTGGAAAAGTTCTGCGGTGAAATAAAAGCGCCCTTGGTGAGGACTGCAAAAAGTATCCAAATGCCTACCAGTGCCAGGATAATTGTGTATGTTTGCAGGTTCTGGCGAAACCGTTTTGAAATAACATCCATCAGGCCGGTTCCAGGTCCCGTTATATTTGTTTCGTTCGTAACAGCCATCTCATCCTCCGAAACTTAGATTCCAATGAACAAACCGCAATCAGTCTACACCGGTTGCAAGCTTCATGATATTTTCCTGGGTGGCTTCGGCATGCTCCAGGATCGGGCTGGACCGGCCTTCACACATCACCATGATGCGGTCGCTCATCCCCATCACTTCTTCTAGATCACTGGAGATCATAATAATCGCCACGCCCTGTTCCGTCAGCTCATTCATCAGCTTGTAGATCTCATATTTCGCGCCCACATCCACCCCGCGCGTGGGGTCATCCAGAATGAGCAGTGCAGGCTTCGAAAGCAGCCATTTGGCAATAACTACTTTTTGCTGGTTGCCGCCGGAAAGGGTTTCACTGGCAACCTCGAGATTGGGTGCTTTAATAGCCAGGTTTTTCGCCTGCTGGCTGGCCGCGACCATTTCCTCATCACCATTGATGCGGAAGAATGAGGCAAATTTATCGAGGTTGGGCAGCGAGATATTTTTCAGGATCGATTCCATCAATATCAAGCCCTGGCGTTTGCGGTCTTCGGGCACCAGGCTGATACCATACTGCATGGCATCACGCGCGCTGTTGATCTGCAGTTCCTGGCCCTTCAGTCGGATTTTGCCGCGCGTCACTCTGCCATATTCACCGAAGATGGTAGTGACCAGCTCGGTGCGCCCCGCGCCCATTAACCCGGCAATTCCCAAAATTTCGCCCTGGCGGACGTTAAAACTCACCCCTTTTAAGACCATCCGATTCGAGTCATTCGGGTCTTGGGCGTGAAGGTCTTCCACTTCAAAAACCACCTGGCCGGGCTTTCGGTTTCCCGTGGGGAAACGTTCTTTCATTTCGCGCCCAACCATATAACCCACCAGCTGCTGTTGCGTAAACTCCTGTGTGGGACGCGTGATAACGGTTTTGCCGTCACGCAGCACGGTGATCGAGTCGGTGATGCTGAAAAACTCATTCAGCTTGTGGGTAATATAAATACAGGTCACCCCATGACTCTTGAGGGTGCGCAGAATTTCCATCAGCCCGGCAATTTCGGCCTCTGCCAGGGCGCTGGTAGGCTCGTCCAAAATCAGGATCTTGGCGTTTTCTGAAAGCGCTTTGGCAATTTCGACCATCTGCATCTTGCCAACACCCAGATCTTTCACCGGTACTTGTGGCTCCACGTCTAAATGGTATTTTTGCAGTATTTCGCGGGTTTCGGAATAGAGTTTGTTCCAGTTGATAGCGCCGTTTTCGGTGGGCTCTTTCCCCAGAAAAACATTTTCTCCAACGTTCATATTCGGAACCAACGTCAGTTCCTGGTATACAATGGCGATGCCCTCTTTAATGGCCTGTTGGATCGAGCCTTCGCCCAGTTTCAACTCTTCGCCATCATATAGGATCGAACCATCGTAAGTGCCATGCGGATAAACGCCTGAGAGAATTTTCATCAGGGTTGATTTTCCCGCGCCATTTTCGCCGCACAGACCGTGTATTTCTCCCCGCCGGATCTGCATCGATACATCGCTGAGCGCAGTGACGCCGGGAAATTGCTTTGTGACGTTTCGAATATCTAGAATGATATCGTCGCTCACGAAACTCTCCTTATTTCATCCCACCAGACGGGTGCCGCAAAAGCTCATTGTCCATCGTTCATTGGGTCATAGCAGCCTGGCCGCGCCAGGTAATTCGCCGAAAGTATCTTAACAAAGGAAGTATTACACCCGGCGAATTACTAGGGGAAAACGCCTGGATGTAGTAGGCTGTTTGTAAAGGCACTTCTGGCGTTTTACTTAGCTAAACGAACGAAATACCAAAACAGGGCGCAATCGTTTGGATACTGAATTTTACCTGAGAAAAGCAGCGCCGGGCCCCGGCTCTCGTCAATACTTCAGAGAGCCGGGGCACAATCAGAACTGCAGATTACGGCTTGGCCGGTTTCTGGTCAGCCGGGATATCGCGATAGACATCATCGTACGCCTGGAATTCGCTCTTGACAACCAGATCGTACACGTTGTCTTTGTTGACCTGCTGAACCTCGAGGAACAAGCACGGCACTTCGCCGGTCTTGGCGGGATCATTGGTCAGTTCGGCCATGGTGTAGCTTTTCAGCCCGCTCACGCTCTGGCCCTTCAGCAGCTTGTCGAGGGTATCGACGGCCAGCGGGGAGAGGTTGCGGATATCTTTGAGGATGGAAACAGTCAGCTCGCCCTTGACGATGCTGTTGCAGCCATCCGCGGTCGCGTCCTGACCAGAGATCGGAACGGTGCCAGCCAATCCCTGGGCTTTCATCGCCTGCAGAGCGCCGAGGCCGGTGCCGTCATTCGAAGCCACAACGGCGTCGATGTCGTTACCGGCGGCGGTGAGGATGTTTTCCATCATCTTGAGGGCATTCGCAGCATCCCAGTTGTCGACCCACTGGTCAGCAACAACTTCGAGCTTGTCCGCGTATTTGTCAAGGATCTCATCCTGGCCCTTGCGGAAGAGGATGGCGTTGTTGTCGGTGGGAGAGCCGCCCAATTTCACCAGGCGAACTTTGCCTTTGGAAGCCACGTCCCAATTCTCAATGTCGATGGCTTTCATCACACCATCGGCCTGCTGGCGGCCTACTTCAACGTTGTTGAAGGACAGGTACGCAGCGATCTTGGGAGATTTGATCAGGCGGTCATAAGCAATCACCATCACACCAGCATCCGCAGCTTTGTCAACCGAGGTCACAATCGCGTCGCCATCTTCCGCGATCACGATCAGGCCTTTAACGCCCTGGCTGACCATATTGTCGATCTGGTCGTTCTGGGCTTTCACATCGTGGTTGGCTTCCTGGGATAAAACTTCGTAACCCTTTTCTTCCAGCAGCCTGCGGAGCAGCACTTCTTCGTTCTTCCAGCGCTCGGTGGCAAAATCGGAGAACGAAAGGCCAATTTTGATCTTTTCATTACTGGCGGCGGGCGCATTGGTCGGCGCAACGGCGGTCGGAGCAGCGCAGCCGTAGAGCATGCTCGCAATGACAATCAAACCGATCAGTAACTTCGCAATATGAAACATCTTCCCTTTCATCGTTCATTTCCTCCAAACAAAACATTTGCTGTAGATTTGAGATGGCAATTGGTTCATTGCAGAATAGGCAGAAATTGATTTCTATGGCACCTCCTATCGTGACTTCGTTTGATGCAGCACAGAACGGGCGGTTTCTATTCCCCCAGGCCTGTAGAAGTCACTGGTTCAAGTGAACTGAGTGGCTCACGCCAGATGTTATCTAGCACCAGCGCAATGGCGCCCAACAAACAAGCATCCTCGCCCTGAAGCGAAGCTTCAATGCGGGTTAGCTCGCGCAACGGATGCAAGACGTTGGTCTGCAAAGCAGCCTCAATGACTGGGATTAGCCACGGATTAATCGGAGAGATTGCGCCGCCCAATACCACAAGTTCCGGGTTAAAGAGGTTCACCAGGTTCGAAATTCCGGCGGCATAGTGTCGTCCATGCGCCTCGATCGCACGCATCACCATCGCATCCTGTTTTTGGGCGGCTTCCACCACCGCACTTAGCGTAACTTTATCGCCGCCGGGCAGGGCGGAGATCAAGCTTTTCTCACCATTTTCCAAGCGAGTAGTGATATCGGCCAAGAGATTCGCCGGGCGCACAAAGGTTTCCCAACAGCCCACCCGCCCGCAGCCGCACAGTGGTCCGTCCTGGTATAAGGCCATATGCCCAATTTCACCTGCAAAGCCATTGGCGCCGCGGAAAAGCTGTCCATCGATCATAATTCCGCCACCCAGGCCAAACCCGCTCTTCAAATACAGGAAGTTCTTGATATTATGGGCAGCGCCGTAAAAATATTCTCCCAGGCAAGCGCAGTTGGCTTCATTTTCAACAAAAACTGGCAGGCCAAAGCGCTGCAGCCACAGCTCGCGCAAGGGCAGGTCAGTCCATTGCAGATTAGGCCCATAGACGAGTTTGCCCTGCGGCGTGTCGACCAGCCCCGGCACCCCTACACCAATGCCCAGCGGGCGCAGGCCAAGCTGAATACCAACCTCGACGGCCTGGCTGATCAGGTTTTCTGCCCGCACCAGAATGGAGCTGCGATCTTCACGTGGGTCGCTGTCCTGCCGGTCTCGCCACAGCACTTCACTAATAAAGTTTGTCACAACGACGGTGATAAAATCGACCCCCAGTTCCATGCCAACCGCAAAGCCGCCGCTCGGGTTGAACTGGAGAAGGGTTCCGGGCCGGCCAACTTTGGGATCATGCCGGATGGTGGTTTCATGAACAAACCCCAGATCAATCAATCGATCTATGATCAGCGAAACGGTGCTGCGCGTCAGCCCGGTCTGCGTTGCCAGGTCTGAACGGGAGAGAGGGGCGTTCAAGCGAATACGATCCATAATGATGGATGTATTCATCTCGCGCACCAGCGATTGGTTAGCCGCCTTTGGTAGTTTCATTGTGGTGCTTTTTCGGGAGAATTAGTTTGTCAATAAAACAAACTTAATAAAATTATAGGCCATTCCCGGCCTTTGTCAACAATTAGTTTCCTTTTTTTCATTTTTTAGTACGCCAAACAGCGTAACGGTATAACTTCCAGCCCGCAGCAGCCAGTACAATTGTTCTTAATCCTTTCAGTGGCAGTTACGAAGAGCATTTCCGATAATCCGGCGTGCTCCCCAAAATTCAAAATCTTCGAACAAAAATGAGGACACTGCGGAGACTGCATCCACAATAGCATACGCACAAGCAAAACATTTATAAAAGGTCAGCCGTGGTTTTTGCTGCAGAAACCACGGCTGACCTTTTATCGTCGCGCTGCTATGGTAGTACCGGTGTAAGAAAAACCGGAGCACCGGTGAGTGAGACAGAACCATTGCTGATCACTTGGGTGGTTCCATCCCAGGCGACAACCTGATACTTCCCACCCCCCGGCATTTGGAAGGTGGCGCTGGCGGCCTCGCTGCGGTCGGCAGTGGTTTTCGCCCATAAGACATACCGCAGATCACTACCTTTGCGGAACACTCCCCCATCGACCGTGCTGGGCAGTTGCAGCGCATGGGTGGCCGGGGCATCATACCGCCAGCCGTACAGCTCTTGGAAGGTGGTGCGGTTGGCAATGCCCTGCTGGGTGATCTTTTGCGTCCAGGGCGCATCGCGTTTGAGCGTTTCATAAAAGCCCATCAGTTCGTATGGGCCAGCGGTTGGGTCATCGTAGCTTTTCCCTTCTCCGGTGGCAAACCAATAGAGCTGGCTCACGTCCAACTGCTGCGCCTTCACCAGTGCCTTGATGGTGAAGTTGCGCTGAACCTCGATCCCACCCAGCGTTTCACCGATCTGTTTGCGCGCCACGTTGATCTCGGTCAAAATAAAAACCTTGCGAGGATACGACGATCCATCATAGCCATGCTTTTCCAAAACAGCCTCATGTCCCTGCTTCGCATCTAGCAGCACTTGCACGGCTCTGTCACTGTGGCGGTCGGGCACCCATTGCTTGCCGTTCCAGTAGCGGGCGCCATACTGGGGATAGAGATGAAAACTGAGCGCATCAAAATATGCGCCGCCAGTCAGTGGGTACGCTGCGGTCACCTTGCCCTGGTCGGGGTTGTCGGTATAGCGCAGCAGCGCATCTAAAAAAGACGGGTAGCCCAGCCCACCGGGCGTCACATAGGCATCCGGGTCATAGCGTTTGACTACGGCGTAGGCAATGCGCAGCAGCCGAATGTATTGATAGACTGGCGCGCACAGATTGGGCAGGTCCTTAGGCTGCGGCGGGTTATCCCACCAGCTGCCAGCGGTTCCAGGGCTGACCCAACCATAGGAAGAGGAGGTATAGTCAGGCTCGTTGATGATTTCGTAAAAGCGAATATAGGGGCCGTAGGTATTGACGATGGTCCAGACATACAGCGCAAAGCGGTTGGCGTCATTGACCGGCGTGCCATTTTCGCCATTGTCCCAGATCGGTTCATACATACCCTGCCAGAGCTTGCTCTGGTAGCCATCAAAGGAGGCTGTTTCTCGCCATTCTGCACGCGGGGTTTGCAGAAAGGTGGTGATCTCTTGAAACCCCATCGTGCTCGTTATGTTCTGAAATACTGAAAGGCGTATGCCTGCGCCCCACTGAGCAATAAACGAATCGGGCAGCGTGTTGCGTGTTGTCCGGCAGCCGGCGTTGTAGCACAACTGGTAAATTTTTGTATCGTCCCAACCATTGCCGTAGGAGCCAGGGTTTAATCCATACTGAAACAGGCTGGTATACGGCCTAACGTAGTCATTGGCCGTGGTTTCTGCCCCTAGATTTTTAAAAATGATCGGGAGATACACAATTTGCTGTCCAGCAGTGCCTTGACTGGCAGCAACTGGCGAATGCTGAATAGATTGCAGCATCATGGACACCAACAGCAACAGGCAGAGGAAAGCGGGTACACGTTTCATTAATGAAATCCTCAAGCGCCGAAAGTTGTCTGGACCAAAAGTAGGGTACCTAAACAAAGTATAACATTCCATGCTTCTATGGGGCCGTGATCGTTCCAAAGAATGTGATCTTGGACGGCACCAACAACCATTGTGAACACGCCATTGGCTGTTGGATCAAAGAGCGTTATCGTTCGATGCGGGGTTATAAACAAAACCAATCCGCCCTTGGCATTAGCCGCCTGATCGCCTTAGCCAGAAACTATCTAGCTCGTGGACTGCGTTTAGCCGATTTGATGGCATAAACGCTCAGTCATTTTCCACCAGACCATCACCCTTGCTCATTTATTCCTTGTTTATCAATTCTGGAACGTCACCAAATTGGCGAAGTTTTCAATTAACCAGTATAATAAGAGACAAGTGCGGCATAGGGATCATCATATGAAGCACAACAAAATAGCGAACAAACCATACGGTGGTGTAAGCGAAAGTGTTCGTTGGAAAGAATGGAGGAAAAACAACAATAGTAATATACAAAATGTCCTAAGGAATATGAAAAAGAGCCAGAAAAGACACATAAGAGAGAAAAACACTTGCCCTCGTAGCTCAATTGGACAGAGCGCCTGACTTCGAATCAGTAGGTTGCGGGTTCGATTCCTGCCGGGGGCGCTAGTATATGTGGGGGTTCGGATTGATCCGACCCCCACATTTGCTGGACACAGGCGAATTTCTGGATGTTTTTTCATAGATTATGCGACGCTGCCTGCAAATTGCCTGCAATTGCACTAGAGGTCTAAAACATCGGGCGAAGTGCGGGTTGCCGGTTTAGGAGAATTGGGGGTAAATGAAGTGGCATTATCTCCGTTCATCAAATCCTCAATAATTTGAGTAGCTTCATTCTGAAGGGATGGAACGGCATGAGTATATGTTTGCAGAGTAATTCGAATGTCAGAGTGTCCTAGACGTTCGCTCACCACCTTTGGATGAACATTCTTTAGAAGAAGCAACGTTGCGCACGTGTGGCGGATATCATGAAACCGAATTTTTGGCAGGTTGACCGAATAAAGCAGCTTTCTAAATTCCTTAATGAGATTATTGGGATCAACCGGATTTCCTACCAGGTTCGGAAAGACCAAGTCGAGTTCCTGCCATTTTTCGGCATTCACCATTTTTTGCATCGTTACATGCTGGCGCTGCTGCTTCAACCTGTTCAAAGTTTCTGGACCAATAGGAATTTGTCTCGAACTCTTTTTGCTTTTAGGTTTTTTGAAGAAGAAGCGCGGTTGTCCTTCTTTCGGATGATCTTCCCATTGAACTTGCCTTTGGATCATGATGGATCCGGTCATGAAGTTGATATCTGACCATTTTAGACCCAACAGCTCACCCTGTCTCATTCCAGTAACAAAGGCAAGGTAGTATAAGTGCTCAAATCGATCCCCCTCGCATGCTTTCATGAAGATCTGAACCTGCTCAAGCGTCCAGGTGTGCATCTCCGGGGTATCGTATTTTATTTTTTGGCCTGCTTGAGCAGGATTAAACGAAATGACTTTTCTGACAACAAGGAAGGAGAAGAACTTACGGAGTGTTGCCAGGATATAGAGTTGAGTACGGATCCCAAGTTCTCTTTCCTTTGCCTGGTTAATAATCGCGTCGATGTGGTCGGGTTTGATATCGATGACTTTGATACGTGGTTTAATGTACGGTTGAATATGCAAGCGAACCACTTCACTGTAACGGGAATACGTTTTGGGCTGCCAACTGCTTTTGCCATCCTCGAGCCATTTGTTAAGCGCATCTTGCCAGGTAAGGCGAGCAGCATCAGCTGTGAGTCCTGTCTCAGCCTGATTTTGCATCTCACGATTCCATTTCTGAGCTTCTGTGCGAGTTTCAAAGGTCTTCGTTACCCGCTTGCCATTAACAGTAACCTGAGCTTCCCAGTATCCACGATCTTTTCGTTCACGAATCGATCCTTCATTGTTGCCACGTTTTGAGCGTTTCGTTTTCTCGGTCATGACACATTCCTTATTGATTATGATGCGATTGAAGTTTTCACGACTCGTTTTTGTTTATAGCAATAAACATTGAACGAGTATATTTTAAGAACCAGAGGGTGTCAAGGATGCCTTTCGTAAGTCGAAAACCTCCGTTAAAGAACGCTGTTCTATTAGCAGCTTTTGTTCAGGAAGCGATAAAAAGTAAGCGAGTGTCTTTACGCTTCGCCGCCCGCGAGATGAAAGTCAGCCCAGCCCAGCTTTCCTTAATAATGAACGGGGAACGAATCCCAGATGCGGGTGTATGTAATGCAATTGCAGATTTTTGTGGAGTACCTCGTGTGCAAGTCTATGGGCTTGCAGGTTGGCTAGAGGTGGATGACCAAGACGATGAAGCATTGACCAATTTGCTAAATCCACTTGTCTCCTCAGAAGAACAGCTATCCCGGCTGAAATGGATTTATTACAGTATCGGCGACCAAACAGCACGAGTAGATTTCCTGGTCTGGGTGCAACAGTGCGAATTCGGCAAAACTGCTACAGATCAGCCGTCAGGTTCGAACGAATAAATTCCTCTAAATCTTCAGGCCGAATTCGCTTAGCTCGCCCAAATGCTACTGCCGGTAAAGTCCCTTTTTTGATCAAAGAATACAAATGCGAAGTTGATACCTTGGTTAACTCCGCCACTTCCTCGATGGTCAACAGCCGTGTTAGTTTTGGCTCTGAGTTATTGCTGACTTGCTGCATTCTGCCTCCAAAAGAAATAAGAAATTGGGGGTGATACCTTTCTCATCGTTCAAGGATCAGTGTTATAATAGCATTTATTCGGATACGAGTCAAGGATAAATGCAATAATAGCACTAATTCGGAATGGAGATGATATGGAAACACCATTTGCAAAAGCAAAACGCAGCGCAATGAAAGCAGAGTTTGATTCAAAAGCGCTTACACAGCGGCTCCTGCAATTATTGAAAGAGCGCAATGAGTCACTACGCGAAGCCGCACTGAAATCCGGACTTGATCACCAAGCATTACGACGTTTTTTAGCGGGGCAGCGCCCCAATATCACTGCCTGCATCATGCTGGCGGACCATTTTGGTGTGAATCCTAATGAGTTCCTGCAACTCGCAGGCTGGCCTTCATTGAAAGCTTTTGACGTCGAGACTTCTAGTGCAGAAAATCTGCCTGTAGAGGCCGTAGAAGTGGCCAAAGATATTGCAAGAATTAAGGATCCCAAAACCCGGAAGATGGTAACAGAGGCGATACGCACCTTATTAACCAAGTACTTTGAATGATTAGCTATCTTTTCCCTTTGGGTCGCGCTCATGATAGTTCGTTTTCGATCCGACTACTTTCCTAATAGGAGCTATCTAAATAAGTAGGTCAATCATGCGGCTGGCAAAATACCCGTGTAGAGTTAGGAATGACTTCTACGAATTCCGGGCAATACTTTAGATGGCTCCGATCACTGCTTCGCTCCTAGTTCCGTCTGATAATTGGCATTTTGCAAGAAAAAGTGCTGTGGTACTTAGGTTTTTCGAGCATGTCACATTTTCCCTAGCCTCGGTAAAATGTCGCTCCTTTCACTTTTGGCTACTATCTCTTCGTGAGATTGTTAGCGAGCTAAATTTAAATTGATTCCCAGTGAGCAAAAATCATATTTTGTAACAAATTTATTGCAAATACGTTGTTAATTATGCGCCTCAAGTAATATATTCGCCAACCATAAACGTTCAATTGAATTTGTGCATAGGGGATAAAATGCAACGCACACCTCATCAAACAAAGCTGTTCTCGTTGTTAATGGCCCTTGTACTTTTCGGGTCATTGTTCGCTCATCCATTATCTGTTGCTGCGGCAGGTGATTTCATTCAGCTTGCACCAGCTATCAATGAGGCCAGTACAGTTGGGGTAAATCAACCAACCAATACTGTCTTTTACGATAAAACCTTTACAGTAACTTATGATGGTGGGACTGTATGTTTATCTTCAAAGTCGGATGCCTGCAGTCCAGCAGGGACCGATGATGCGGTAAGGATTTATGTAAACAGTAGCCAAGTCTACTACCAGAAGTCTTATACTCATAGCTACGGCCCGGTTGACTTCTCCAACTTTTTAAACGTTGGGCAAAATACTGTTCGCATTCAACTAATCGATCTGATGGGGCCAGCTCGAGGCGGTTCCCCACTCTACTTAGTTTTTGGTCAGTCGGGCGAAGAAACGCCTACCGTAAGCGTAGAAGTAACTCCCGGTACCCGGCTCATATCACCAGATGGTAAGGGTGGCACGGTCGGGATTGAAGGGCAGAAAATGGCGAATGTTCCATTCACCGTTTTGGTTCTGTTAGATGGAAAACCAGCCGTTGGAGCAGATGTTCGCCTCGTTCAGCCTTTCTCAGCCTGGATGGGAAAGACGAATGGTTTAGGCATGTTGGATCTACCTCCTTCTTTGGCGATCCCGTTACCACCACAGACCGGCGATTACAACATCGTTGTTGAGGCAGATTACAATGATATAACTGGTTCTAGCGGACCAGTTAAGCTTTACACTTCTTCTCTGCGCGATTCAAAAACCCATACCTTTACGAAGGACGAGGCTTTTTGGTACTTTGGAAATATGTGGGGGAATTTCATGGCTCAGCCCGGCTTAGGAGCTCCAGATCTCCCCAAAATCAGAGGTTCAGGGAGCTTGATTGACCTGCTATTGAACTTTGTGAAGTCGGTAGCATACTCGGTTTATTATTATCCCAAAGGCGGCGATCAGTTTGTGCGAGAGACTTATCTATATGATCTCCCGAGTGGCACAGATGCTTATGTGTATCTTGAAAAAGTCATTCGGGATGGGTCCACACTTGATAACCGGTACTACTATTACTTTACTGAGGACGAATCAAAGGTCTTCCCCTTGCCGGACCCAGACCGCAAAGGTATTAAGGTAACCCTTGCTTCTCCTGCAACTCTCTATATTACGGATCCAAACGGCAAGACCGCCGGGATTGATCCCGTCAATGGAGAACAGGTCTTTAATTTCCGGATAGGCCTTTCGAACATAGGTGACGAGCCATTTAATGCGATCATCCCCGGTCCTATCAAAGGAACTTACAATGTCGAGGTAGATGGCACCGGGACCGGAATCTATCATTTCTCGGTCGACGCTTTGGACAGCAATGGCGTATCAACAGGGGTCATAACAACTGAAGGATTAACAAAACCAGGGTATGTTACTCGTTTCCTGGTTGACTACGACCCTGCCCAGATCCAACCCGTAACTCTAAATGTGGTTGGAAGTGTGGATATTAAGCCAGACACTTTGAATTTGAGAAGCCAGAGCGACAAGAACGCTGTTACTGCTTACATTGAGTTGCCTCTCGGGTTCGATGTTCGCCACATCAGTTCGACAACCGTTTGGTTGGATGGCAAGGTGAAGGCACAGATGCTTCCGACCAGTATCGGCGATTATGATGCTGATGGCATACAGGATGTGATGGTCAAGTTCGACCGCGCAGAAGTGATAAAGTACCTGCTTGGAAGGACAGGCACAGCCAACACTGCAACGATAACGATTTCCGGCACATATCAAGGCGCGGTAAAGTTTACTAGCACCGACGAGATCCGTTTACTAAGATAGAAAACCATCACATAATCTGAGAATACGCGTTTGCCCAACAAATAGCACCGAAGGGTCTCCTGTTGAAATTAGCAGGAGACCCTTTTGTCGCAACACAAATGATTCCATTCAAGTCGTCAACTGCTGGCAAACATAGCATTGCAGATAGCTGAACAATCGAAATATGCCTGTGAAACTAAAAAAGTGCCTATGTTTATAAAGTACTTCAGTCTTCATCATCGAAATCTGTGAACGGTTCTACAGAATAATCAGCGTTGCCCCGATCAAACAAATTCAACTGCTGCGCGGAACTGCTTCCTTTGCCATAGAAAATACGCGGAACGAGACCATCTGATGATAAGCCGCCGAGTTTATTGATGCTGGCTTCGATCCCGCGTAAACATTCACTTTGAAAATTCTCGCGTATCTGGCGCGTGTTATATCGCAAAACCGTCCAACCATCAATTTGCAGGGCATTATCACGCGCGTTGTCAAGGGGAGCACGTTCACGAGTCAGGTGCCAGGTATCACCATCGGTCTCTACATCTACCTGACCATCTTTACAAAACAGAGCGAAATCGAGATGATAAATTGCTTTATTTAGATCGACTGCCCATTGACGTTCAGCCTCAATAGATAGCCGTTTTAATTCAGACCACAACTGATCTTCTAATGGGCTGTCATCAAACAGATCATTAATTTGCTCGGCGCGTTCAAACTTCTCCCAAGTCGTCGGAATAAACACGATCCGCCTGGGCCGGTAACTGGGGATAGGAACCTCACGTTCTTCCAACTTTGAAAAACGAATAATGAAATACTCCTTCTCGGAATTAGGAGACGCAATTTCATTCGGAAAAATTTCCTTCCGCCTGGCACGCTGAATATCTTTGGTTTGACCAAAATAACGTATCCGGTAAGCATCTTCGCCAAAATTTTTCGGCTGATAGAAAGCTAACCACCGAGGCGGCCAACGCTTTGGGGCAGAAGCGACCGGGATACGGTACCATCCCTGTTCCTGGAGAATCGCCAGGTCTGATTTTGCCTTTAAGATCGCGATTAATCCATCTTTGTTATTTGAACGATAGGATGATCTCATTCGTTAAGTATGCTATGAGTTGTAAAACTGAGCAAGATCTTTGGCAAAAGACCATTAAGTTTTCAACCACTTTTCGGTTTTCGACTAGTCCTTTATTTTCGTTGACAATAATTTAAAGTCAGTCTAAGATAATATATCCGCTCCTAATACGAGGTCTCAAATGACCGGTAAAATAACCAATCGATTTCGGATCTTGTTAGCCGAAAAGGCCACCAGGGAACTGCACAGCATCGCATTGAATGATGTACAACGGGAAACCGGTGTAGCCTGGTCTACCCTAAATGCCTGGGCCAACAATCAGGTTACCCGGTATGATGCATCTGTAATACAAGCTCTATGCGATTATTTCAACTGCCAGGTGGGTGATCTATTGGTTTATGATAAACAACCCCAGCACATATAAAAGCAAGTAAGTGCTGAGATATCAACCTAGGGTTTGCTCCAATGAGAGTAATACTCGGCTGTGTTGACTAAAAAGTTATACTCGGAGGCCTTCCAATGACAGAACAGTTTCGATATACCGTCTTAAGTCTTCTCGAAAAACTTCCTACTCGTAAACTAGATGCACTCAAACAATTATTCTGGTCAGAGTTCAACTATGAGCAAATTAATCAGAGTTTATCAGTAAGGGACTGGCCTGAAGAAATAAGAGGCTTACTGATAGGGGAGCCCGTCTTATTCGCGGGTGCAGGCGAAGATAATGGATTTCACGTTATTTTTTGCCAGTTGTGTAAGTCATTTCTTTCATTTGTAGAAGAACGAATTCTCGTTTCAAAATTAACAATTACTCATCCTTATGCGCTATACATTTTTGCTGATAAGGATTTGACGAATTGGCATTTTGTGAATGTAAAGTATGATCGGAAAGAAGATTCTAAAGCAAAGTATATCCTTAGAAGAATTTCTGTCGGACCATTAGAGCGATTACGCACGGCAGCAGAAAGATTAAGTCTAATAGATATAGCTAATCTTTCTCCAGATTTAATTGGTATTTCCCCTTTAGTAATTCAAAATCGACATAATGAAGCATTCGATGTTGAAAAGGTTACAAAAGATTTCTTTTCAACATACCACATCATTTTTGAAAGTGTAGAAGATTCAATTATAGGACTGCAAGGCGATTCCCTTCGCTTATTCACACAGAAACTATTTAATCGTTTGCTATTTGTTATGTTTATTGAGAGGAAAGGCTGGTTATCTTATAAAAGCCGTCATGATTATTTAATGTCATTGTGGGAAGATTACAAAACCAACAAGCAAAATGTAAGTAATTTTTATAATGATAAGTTAAAGTTGCTATTTTTTGCTGGCCTAAACACATCAAATGAAATAAATATAGTTGGTATTAATGAAAAAGGGTTTCTTCAAAAAATAATCGGACAAGTTCCTTATCTTAATGGTGGATTGTTTGAAGAGGAAGATGTAGATAGTAATGCAAGTATCCTGGTACCAGACAAAGCGATTGAATCAATCCTTACAAATTTACTATACCGATTTAACTTTACTGTTACTGAAAGCACGCCTTTAGATGTTGAGGTTGCTGTTGATCCTGAAATGCTAGGAAAAATATTTGAAGAATTAGTAACAGGGAGACATGAAACTGGGAGTTACTATACTCCAAAACCCATAGTTTCCTTTATGTGTCAAGAAGCACTGAAAGGTTACTTAAAGAATAGATGTCCTGGTGAAAAAAGCGATTCTATTGATATCTTTGTGACGGAGCGTGATGCTACACAGTTACGCAATCCAGAATATGTGCTTGATCAATTAAAAAAAGTTAGGGTTTGTGATCCAGCTTGCGGTTCAGGTGCATATCTATTAGGAATATTACACGAATTAATAGAATTAAGACAGGCTCTTTTTATAAGCCAGAATTTAGACTCTAGTACGATGTATGATCGAAAACTGGAAATAATTCGAGAAAACTTATATGGTGTAGACATTGATCCATTTGCAATCAATATAGCACGGTTAAGATTATGGCTTTCTTTGATTGTGGATTTTAGTGGATCAGTACCGCTGCCACTACCAAATCTTGATTTTAAGATTGAGGTAGGTGATAGTCTCTCGGCTCCAGATCCTTCTGGAGGAATTCAACCAGACATGTTTAGACAGCATCAAATCGATAGTCTTCTTGAGTTAAAGAATAAATTTATCCAGGCACATGGTAGTGAAAAAATATTACTGCGAAACACGATTAAACAACAAAAGGAAGTTATATCGTCGTGGATAAATCCTGTTAACCATACTGCGGGATTTGACTGGGCGGTAGAGTTTCTTGAGATATTTACAGGAAACCATGTCGGATTTGATATTGTTGTTACGAATCCACCTTATGTAAGACAAGAACTGATAACGGAAATTAAACCTATTCTTAGCAAGATATACCCTAGTGTTTACAGTGGTCGAGCAGACCTTTACGTTTACTTCTACTCTCGTGCAATTCAACTATTAAAAGATAAAGGAATGTTGGCCTTTATTAGCAGTAATAAATGGCTGCGGGCCCAATATGGGGTCGGTTTAAGGAAAGAATTATTCAAAAAGACTAATATTTTCATAATAATCGACTTTGGCGAGTTACCAGTATTTGAAACGGCGGCAACATTTCCAATGGTGTTTATTGTTAGAAAAGAAATTGGCAACAAAAGTAGAACCACTTTCGCACAGGTAAAATCTCTTTTAAGTCCATATCCTGATATGCAATTAGTTGTAGAAAAGTACGGGCACTTACTACCTGAAAATGCCATCAAGAATGAGGTCTGGTTATTAGGAGATGATGCATCAATATCAAGAGTTAATAATATGGGTAAAAGTGGTATACCATTATCACAATATGTTGGAGGAGAAATTTTTGCCGGAATTAAAACCGGTCTGAATAAAGCTTTTTGGCTAAATGAGGATCAATATCGTGAGATTGTTAGAAAAAGTCCAGAATTATTAGGCATCATTAAACCTTTATTAGTTGGCAACGATATTCGAAAATGGAGGATTAACAATAGTCGAACTTGGTTGATTTATACGCCTCCTGGTATAGATATGTCTCGGTTTCCCGAAGTTATCAATCATCTCTCAAATTGGAGAGAAAAATTAGAGAACCGCGCATTAAATCAGTTATGGTATGAATTGCAACAAGCTCAGTACAGATATTCGAGGTTTTTTGAAAAGCCGAAAATTGTGTATCCAGATATATCAATGGAGCCGCGGTTCACAATTGATTATGAAGGCTATTATATTGATATGACAGCCTTTGCTATTCCTAGCAATGATTTATATTTGTTAGGAATTCTAAACTCATCTTTTATATGGGAGTTTCTAAAGCAAAGAGCTTCTGTGTTAGGAGATGCTAACCAAAGAGGCAGGTTACGCTTGAAAACACAATATATGAAGGAATTACCAATACCTCAGGCAAATCCTTCCGAAAAAAATCACATAATAGATCTAGTTCAAAAATGTTTAGATATTGTGCATAACAGAGAAGACAAACTAAATATTGAGGCTGAAATTGATGATAGAGTTTCCTTTTTATATTCTCAACGTACCGATTTAGATCTCATAAAGAAAAAAGATGAAATATCTCGACTGGAAAGACTTCAAAAAACCCAAGAAGAGTTAGATAATTTTCTTCAGGATCACAAGAGTAATGAAAAATAACAGGCTTATTATCGATAGCTGGCTGGACATCGACCAAGGTAATCCCTTAATAGCGTATTTAGATGCTGGAGAGTGGGAGCTTTTCGCTGAGTGGGTTAGAAAGGATTTAGAGTTTAGATCAAGAAAATTAATTGAACGGGAGTGGCATGTTGTTGTTTTTCGTTCACAACTCATTCGGTGTTTTGGTACAAATACAAAAAGAGATAAATTATTAAAGGCATTGGGTGTTGATTTGGACACAAAGACAGTAGAAAATGATGAAAGATTTATTGTTGAAGTTCTTAGGGCTTATTTTCATAATGATCCATCAATGAGACCACAAGCAGAACTTTTGGCCTCAGCCAGAAAAAATGAAATAAACAAAAAAGTGTGGGTTATAAGTCAGCATAAAGCTTTTTGGCGTATCCCTGATGTGGATACATTTTTTATAGATGAAAAGCGTTTAAAGGGGTTTGATGATTTACCGGCGGGATTTGATTTCTTTACTGATATGAAAATTCACAGAAAAATTCATCAGGCTGCTTCTGAAAGGATTAACAACGGGGATAATCCTACTGCCATTATCGAAAGTGTAAAAACACTTTTTGAAGAGGTTCGAAAAGCAGCTGGCCTTGATGATGATGGATATGACTTAATGCGAGACGCCTTTGGATGCCAAAAATGGCAGAAGAATCTCCCTGTTTTGCCATTTATTAAGTTGAGTAAGTTGTCATCAGAAACGGAATGGAATGAGCAAAAGGGATTTAGAGATATCGCATGTGGAATCGCTTCAGCATTAAGAAACCCTATAGCACATGAACCTGCAGATGAGGCATTTATACAAGCACGATATGGTGATAAAAGGGCTTCTCTGAAAATTTTATGCATCCTAAGTTTGCTACTTGAAAAAGTAGATAAACGAGTTGAACAATTAGAAAATATCAATTGAGCCGTGATAATAATAACAGTACCCATTTACATATTATGGTTCCTATTTAGAGTTTGAATAAATCATTTAAAATCCACTCTTCCGAGGATGAAAGAATGCCCAATGACATTATAGACAACCAAACTACGAAGCTTGTTGATGTAATTCACACTATCCTACCAGGCACAAAGGCCGCTAGGTTTGCCGTTGGATATTTCTTTTTATCGGGTTTAGAGTCAGTGAGTTCGGTTTTAAATAATGTTCAAGAACTACGCCTCCTGATTGGCAATACATCAAATCGAGAGACTATTGAGCAGATTGCAGAAGGATACCGCCGGCTGGAGCAGATTCAAGAAGTGGTCGAATCGCAGGCGTTCCCGAAAAGGGTGGAACAAAATTTACGCGCCAGGCAAACAGCAGAAGCGATTGGCGAGAGCCTTGCTGTTATGGATCAGACTGATGAGGCTGAATGTCTGGTTAGCTTGCTGGTGAAGCTAATTGAAGAAAACCGGTTAAAAGTTCGCGTATATACGAAAGGCCGGCTGCATGCAAAAGCCTATATCTTCGATTATGCGCCTGTTTTTGATCAGGCAGGCAATCCTATTCCCCGTCAGGAAAAAGGAATTGCGGTCGTCGGATCGAGCAACTTCACCTTAAGCGGCGTCAACAGTAACACGGAACTTAATGTCTTGGTTCACGGCAATGAAAATCATGAACAACTGGGGGAATGGTTTGAGCGGTTATGGGCTGAATCACAGGATTTTGAACAAGGTTTAATGGAAGAACTCCGCAAAGGATGGCCCTTAGCGCAGGTTACTCCCTATGACATATATTTAAAAACCATGTATGAACTGGTCAAAGACCGTCTTGACGGTGAAGGGGAAGCTGAATTTCTTTGGCAGAGTGAAATAACGGCTGTGCTTACCGATTTCCAGCGGAATGCAGTTCGCCGTGCAGCGCAAATCATTCGTGAGTATGGTGGATGTTTTGTCTCAGATGTCGTTGGTCTTGGCAAAAGCTATATTGGCGCTGCAATTGTTAAGCACTTTGAGCGGACAGACCGAGTGCGTAGCCTGATTTTATGTCCTGCCCCGCTGGTAAAAATGTGGGAACACTATAATGAGGCGTACGAACTGAATGCTAGAGTGCTCTCATTAGGCATGCTGCATGAAGCGGATGATGGTACGAATATTTTGCTTGATGAAGAAATTTACCGGGACCGCGATTTTGTTTTAGTCGATGAAAGCCATAATTTTCGCAACCCTGGCACGCAGCGGTACAAGCTGCTGCAAGCCTATCTGCAAACCGGCGATCGCCGCTGTTGCCTTTTGACAGCCACGCCACGCAATAAAACTGCCTGGGATATCTATCATCAGATATTGCTTTTCCACCGCGGCGACCTCACTTTAATCCCGATCGACCCACCGAATTTAAAAAGTTACTTCAAAATGATCGAGCAAGGCGAGCGAAAACTTCCACCTTTGCTGAGTAACATCCTCATAAGGCGAACCCGAAATGATATTCTCCGTTGGTACGGGGTAGATGCAGACACCCACCAACGAGTAGACCCAGATAATTTTGCTCCTTACCGGCGTGGAGAAAAAAGAGCGTATGTATTTGTCGCCGGCAAGCAGCAGTATTTTCCGAAGAGAACGCTTCAAAACATCGAATACCAAATTGAGAAGACGTATAAAGGGCTATATAAAAAGCTACGTGAGTTTCTAAGTCCTCTCCGTGGTAATAATCACTTTGAGCAGCAAGTATTCCCCGGAATGGGCGCGACCATACCCGGTCTTACGTATGCCCGATATGGCCTATGGCGTTATGTGCAGCCTGAAAAGCAAAACAAGCCACCTTATAACGAATTGCAGCGGGCAGGCATCAATTTGCGAGGGTTGATGCGAGTTTCCTTATTTAAGCGTTTGGAATCGAGCGTGGAAGCATTCCGTTGCACTTTACAACGGATGATTCAAACGCATGAAGCTTTTTTAACAGCTTTAGATAAGGGAATTGTTCCAGCTGGTGAGGATGCTCAACGGCTGCTATATGAATCGGATCGCTATGAAGAGCAAGAGCTATTTGATGCTTTGAGTCAGGTGAGTGGGAAATACAATTTGAGTGATTTCTTGGGAGACGCACTTCGTTCTGACATTCTACATGATCTTACCATTCTGCGCGAAATGTACGATCTCGTCAGGCCGATAGGACCAATGCAAGATGATAAGCTTCAAACCCTCAGTGCCTGGCTGAACACAGACAAAAAGTTTGAACGGCCACTTAGCAGTAGGAAGTGCTTGATTTTTACATCTTATGCAGATACCGCCCGATACCTCTATGATAATTTGAATCCCAACAAAGATCCGGGTATAGAAGTAATCTTTGGCAATAATAAAGATAAGGCCAACCTCGTTGGACGATTTGCTCCAAAAGCAAATCCTGAGCATAAACCGAAAGATGGAATGCAGGAAATCAGTTTAATGATCGCCACCGATGTTTTGAGTGAAGGCCTCAACCTCCAGGATTGCGATCAGGTTATCAACTATGACTTGCATTGGAATCCTGTACGTCTCATCCAGCGGTTTGGGCGTATTGACCGCATTGGTTCTGAACATGATCACATCTGGGGGTTCAACTTCTTACCAGAGACTGAGCTGGAGAGGAATCTTGGTTTGAAGGAAAAACTTCAACTCCGCATTCAGGAAATTCATGACACAATTGGAGAAGATGCAGCGATCCTAGATCCAGGTGAAAAGCTGAATGAGGAAGCATTTTACGCAATTTACCAGAACAAGAGCCTGGATCAGTTCGGAGAAGATGACGAAGATGAACTGGTTGATCTAAACGAAGCTCATGAACTCATTCGGCAGATCAAAGAGGATGACCCAGATACATTCCAACACATTACAAGCCTAAAAGATGGCATTCGCTGCGGATATCAACAGGCCCAGGAAGGTGTTGTTGTTCTTTGCCGGGCAGGGAATTACCGGCAACTATACTATATTGATTTCCAAAGTAACGTTATCACCCGTGAGATTCCAAAGATCCTGAACATACTGCGGTGTGCCCCTGATACCCCCCCATCACCTATACCACATGGTTACAATGTACTAGTGATGGACGTGTTCAAAAAGTTCAAAGAGGAAGTAAAAGCCAGGCAGGCCGAACAAACACATACGCTCGCCCTTACTACGGCGCAAAAGTATGTATTGCAGGAACTACAAATGTTGATTGGCCAAACCCGAAATATTGATATACAAGGACAAATAAGTCATATGTCTGAAATATTCAAACGGCCGCTTTATCAGGCTGTACGACAAGAATTGAATGCGCTCAAAAACCGAGAAGTAAGAGGATCAGACCTCCTGTCTGCATTGACAAAAATATATCAACGATACGGGCTGCAGAGGGAAGCAGGGCGCCAGACAGAGAGTGAAGAGAAGCCTCTACCGGTGATTGTTTGTAGTGAAGGGCTGATCAACTAGTGATGCGATTCATTATGTAGGGAGGAGATCTCAATGAAACGGGATATGGAATTAATCCGAAAGATCCTTTTCGCAATAGAAGAGAAGTATAAACCGGGTGACGGAGTGTTATTTGGCCTTTCCATTGAAGGATTTGATATGGCAGTAACTGCTGAACACTGCAGCCTACTGTATCAAAAGGGTCTAATTTCTGCGTATAAACCCTTATATGCAGATAATACTGTTTATGCATTTTCAGTGGGAAACCTTACCAGTTCTGGATATGAATACTTAGAGCTTATCAGGAATGAAAATGTCTGGGAGAAAACAAAAGAAGAGGTCGAAAAGAAGCAATTGCCAAAGACCATTGAAACAATTGCAAAGATAGCAGGTGTGTTTACAGGTAACATGCTCAAGGAATTAACGGGGTAATACTCAACATTCAAAAGAATCAACGCAAAAGGAGTAATAGGAATGGCTGATATAAAGTTTGAGATTGTCAAGAAGATAGGTGTTCTTTCGAAATCTGGGAAAGGCTGGGCCAAAGAACTTAACCTTATCTCATGGAATGACAGGGATCCCAAATATGATATCCGCGAATGGTCTCCCGATGGGCAGACTATGGGTAAAGGAGTAACACTCTCAAAAGAAGAACTGGTTACTCTGCGTGACCTGCTGAACAATATGGACTTGTCATAAATCTTTATTGCTAATTTAGAAACAATCTCGAGGAACTCATTCGTGGATCTTGAAGCCGAATTAACTACTGCTCTGCGGGGAACTTATGAGGCTGCCCGGGCTCGTGGTTACATTGCCACATACTTTTTGCAAATGCTTGAAGAACATGGAGGACGTGAAACCGCAAAGCGGCTTCTTGCAAAAAGAGAACCCCAAGCAGGCTTGTTCGAATTGTGGCGGTTAAGTCTGCTGCACGAATCCATGGAAGCGGTGGTGCTGCAAGATCGGTTCCGATCATTATTTACCGAAGATGAACTCGCGGAAGCGCGCCGACGATTGGAAGAACTCGATTATTTCAAGAAGTAAAAGGGGCGATGCCAGGAGGGTGGAATGGATGCCAGAGAAGCTTTTGAAACGCTACAAAACTGCATCGGTGAAGAGTTAAGAGGATTACAGAGAAGGGGCGCATTGTACCTTGGAGAAGGAGATACCAACCATGCGCGAGAAGTCATCCAGAAAATCGATGCAATCAAAGCGTTAGGCGAAAAGGTATTACAACTTCGTACAGGATGGGAGCAGCTAATTCCTTTTTCTGAGCCTCTTCTCACTGTAATCGGTGAACGCACGCCTCCCGGCCAGCAAACTTCAGAGAACCGCTACTGGCTGCCTATACTACAAGCACTGGTTGAATTGGGCGGCAGCGGGCCCACGGCACAAGTTGTTGACCGCGTGGGCGAAATAATGTCCCCTATTCTCAGCGATGTTGATAACCAGTCCGTTGAAGCTGGAGAAATACGCTGGCGAAATCGAACCCGCTGGGTGCGAGCAGACCTGGTAGAAGCAGGCTACATTAGCAATCAAACCGCACATGGGGTTTGGGAGATCACCGAAGAAGGGCGCGAGTACCTATCAAACCGCCAACGTGGATAGGTAGACCTGATCCTTTTCAAGACAACTGCTCACTTATTTGGAGTAACCAATGCAACTGCCTAAAATCGTCGTTCAATCCCAGACGTTAGCCACCATATTAACCAGCATGAAAACGGGCGACCTACAAATCCCACGGTTTCAGCGCGAATTCGTCTGGCCAATTTCGAAGACACGCTCTCTTCTAGACAGTATGTATAAAGAATTCCCGATTGGGACGTTTTTCCTATGGAAAGCGCCAGATGGAATTCCCCCACTCTCCAGGCCTCTAGCGGAGTTAGGAATACCCGGTACGCAGCCTGGCGCAAAAGTATCCTATATATTAGATGGACAGCAGCGTCTCACTTCCTTGTACTGTGTTGTAAACGGAATAAACATCGACTCCAAGGAGTATGGAAAGGTTTGCATCAATTTAGAAGCAGCCACCGAATTCGACGCCAACAATGAAGAGGATTTCAATAAGGATATTTTTGTCTACCGGTCTAGCGATAGTAAACAATACATCGCTGTCAAGGATCTGACTGGTATGAATGCACTGAGCCTTTATGATGGTGTTCCGCCAAAGTGGAAGCCAGCCTTTAATAAGGCCTATACCCTCTTCCAAACGTATCCCTTCTCTGTTGTGTTTATTCAGGAACAAACATTGGCCGATGCAATTGTGATCTTTCAACGAATTAACCAGGCCGGCCAGCGTTTGAGCCGCTATGATCTTGTTTGCGCGAATGTTTGGCGCGACGATTTCGATTTTCGAAAGCATGTAAGTGAAACAAACAAGTTCTTTGAGAAACACGGGTTTGGAGAACTTGACGAAACAATATTCACGCAAACCTTTGCACTTGTACTGCATGATGCATGCTCAACCGTAGCCGAACTTTCCCTTCAGACAGATGAAGTAAAAAAGGCTTGGAAAGACGTAATTAGGGCGTTAGGCCTGGCGGTTGATTTCGTAGTAAATAACATGGGCGTTAAGAAGGCTGCATTTTTACCCTACCGTGGTCAACTCGTTGTACTTGCGTACTTCTTCTACCACAGGGGAACGGGTGCAATCTCGGCCAATGAACGCGAAATGTTATGGGATTGGTTCTGGCGTGTTACGCTCTCAGAACGCTACAGTTCTACCAGCCCCACACGCATGGCGGAAGACGCCAGAAAGATGCGCGGATTCCTTGAAGGAGAGCAACCAAGGTTCAATTATCCATTGACCGCAACAGTAGATGAAGTGCTACGGACAAAAATGTCAAGTACCACCTCCGCACTGCGTAACGGAGTATTGTGTATGCTGGCATTGAAGCAGCCGCGGAATTTCAAGGATAACAGCCCGGTAAACTTGAGCGACTCTTTCTTTTCAGATCTCAAACAACCCGAACGACATCATATTTTCCCGGTGGGTTATCTCAAGGCGCACTCCATCAACCCCAACCAGGTCAATCTCCTTGCAAATTTCTGCTTCATTCCCTCAGATCTAAACAAGGAAATAGGTGCCCGTGCTCCGCATGAATATCTGCAGCAATATAAAACCGAGAATCCCAATTTCGATTCCGCAGTTCAGTCCCACCTCATACCAATTGACAAGGATTCCGTGGTTTGGAAGAAGGATCCCAGCGCCTTCGCGGTATTTTTGCAGGAACGCGCAAAACTCCTGGCAGAGGAGCTTGCCAAATTGGTCAACGAAGGCCCTATTGGCAATTTGCCGGCAGCCGATCCTGGCACAGTGGAACCGCATTCTGATGTCGATATATTAGAAGTACAAATCCGTGACTTCATCGATGCTCGGTTAACCGCAGTAGCGGGAATAAATTATTGGAAGAAAACGATGCCGGGCGATGTCGTTGTTTTTGTGAAAGAGAGGATAACAGGTCACCTTTCTCATCACCCGTATCTCGATGCATCGGAGTTTAACAGTGGTCGGGCTCGGCTCGATTTTTGCGATGTATCTCATTACGATAAGATCATCATGAAGAATTGGGACGTGTTCGGCGAGGTCTTCCAGCGTAAGGATGATTTCCAAACACATATGAACGCCTTCCGCAACCTACGCAACTGTATTCAACATAATCGTAAACCCACCCAAGTAGAGCAAAAAAATGGTGAGGCGGCAATACTGTGGGTACGAGGCGCGTTAGATAAGTTCGATGCCAGCTCATCCACCATTGATCTAGAGAATGGAGATACAGATTTATAAAGTACACTTCAGGAACACCTCGGGAAGAAATATGGCGAAGCAAAAATTCTATGTTGTCTGGAGAGGCCGCAAGACCGGCGTCTTTACCACCTGGACAGAATGTTCCGCGCAGGTGACCGGGTTCAATGGCGCCGAATACAAATCCTTTGAAAACCGAGAGGCAGCTGATGCTGCGTTTCAAGCCGCTTATGAAGAATACAAGGGTAAACGAGTTCCCACTATCAGCCCGGCTATGCTGGAAATTATCGGTAAACCGATTGAAGAAAGTTACTGCGTGGATGCATCTTGCATCGGTTCGCCAGGCCCAATGGAATATCAGTGCGTTCATACAACCACTAGACAGCCAATATTCCGTCAGGGTCCTTTTGAGAACGGGACTAACAATGTTGGCGAGTTTCTTGCCATTGTCCATGCCCTGGCATTATTCAAGAGACGCCATATTACTGCGCCAATTTATACAGATTCGGAAACTGCGATTGCCTGGGTTAGGAATAAAAAGTGTAAAACGAAGCTGCCCCAAGATGAAAAGAATGTCCCAATTTTTGGCCTAATCACCCGCGCTGAAGATTGGCTAAATGAAAATGAGTATTCGAATGATGTTTTTAAGTGGGACACCAACGCCTGGGGAGAAATACCAGCAGACTATGGGAGAAAATAACAAGCAATGTGCTCTGCCAAGAAAAAGATTAAAATTTCGAGCGCCTTACTAACAACAATTTGATGTTTTAGAAACGGCTTAGCCGGCCTTATCATCTTTCAGGAATGCCATCAATGACAATAAATAATCAAGCGTCTACCGAGGTCATCCAACTTCTTGAGAAATTATTTAAAGATTGGGATGCATGGGAGCAAAACAGAGAATATTATATTAACATCCTTTTGCCAGACTTAATGTCAAATTCTAATAATGGAACGAGTCAGGAAAAAGCTATTGTTCGAGAAATAAAAAAGGTCGCATCTCCTGAAGAGTTGGAACACATTGTCGAAATTGCCGACAATCTCCAAAAACTTAAAAAGATTAATCAGGAGATTTCCGCATTGTTTGATTGCTTCTATAAAGTGAATGACTTTCGCGCGGCGGAGGTTTTCGCTTTAGGAAATCCCAACCCATCTGTTAGTTCGATTTTTCAGCAAAAGAAACGAGCAGCTGTTAGCCGAGTGATGGGGCAAGTGAGGTTAGACCTCAACAGGTATGATTTCCGCACTGCAGAAGAAACCTTTTTGATAATACGTGATTTTGCATCCAAGACCGAATTGGATGAATATAATCAACTAAGAAATGATAAACAAAAATCATTGATAGAAAATAGAATTGACAGAATCAAAGAGGCATGTTGGCTATACCGATTTAATGAAGTGGGACCACTATATGAAGAAATTTCCAACTGGATTTCGTGGGATGAAATAGAACCTATAATCCAAGAATCAAAAAACAAACAAGCAGAAGAAGAGAAGCAGCGTTTCGTAAAGAAAACCATTGAGAGAATACAATCACTTTTGAGCCAGTACAATTTTGACGAAGCAGAAAAGCAGTATTTCTTCGTCAAAAGCGATTATTCTTTTGATGAGTATCGTCAATCGGTACAATTTTACATTCGAAAACTGGACCGTGAAAAGTTGACCGCCGAATTGCAGACGGCTTTCAAAAATAGCCATTTCCAATTAGCAGACCAGATATTCCAGAAAACGGACCTACTTACCGTCGATGAGTATAATCAGCTCAAAAGCCCTTGGATAAAAGATTTTGTTCAGACGCACTATGGCGAGAAAATAAATATAGAAAAAGCTGCTGCTCTCGCAAATCCTTCTCAAAATTTGTTGCTTTCGGCTCGTGCAGGTTCTGGTAAAACAACAGTTTTGGGATGTAAGGTTGGTCTTCTCATCGATACAGAGAATGTTCATCCCGACCATATCTTGGTGATGGCATTCAATACTTCCGCCGCCGGGGAGATTCGCAACCGCATACGGCTCAAGTTCAAGCAGCCGGCTTATGAGAACGCGCGAACCTTCCACAGCCTGGCAAGCCAACTTGTGCAGCCGGAAGAAGATATCTTATACGATGACAAGGAAGACGTATCCACGCGTAAAATGACGGTGTTCATCCAGCAGATAATGAAAACGGAGATCAAAAATCCCGTTTTTATTGAAAAGATGTATGAGTTCTTCCGGAAGGAAATGCGAGAAATCGAGCGAGCTGGTTTCACACTCGATGATGATAGTTACTTTGATTACCGGCGAAATATGCTTCAGGTTGCTCTAGGCGGTGAAAAGGTGAAGTCGGCCGGGGAAAAGATCATCGCCGATTACCTTTTTGAACACGACATCTCCTATAAATATGAGAAAGTATGGTTGTCGGGTTCTCAAATCTACCGTCCGGATTTTTCAATCTATGACCAGCAAAAGGATTTTGTGATTGAACATTGGGGGATCGATGAGTTTGATCCAAACAAGAGCGTCCCAAAAGAATGGAACCAAACCTGGGATGAGTATTATGCCGAAATGCGATGGAAAAGATCTTACTGGCAAGGAAAAGAAGAGCCAGCTATCCTAATTGAAACATCCATACGAGATCTGCGCGGCGGGCGGGAGGCATTCGAGAAAATTCTGGAAGAGCGATTGTCAAAGGCAGGAATTTTCCGGCCAAAATTATCGCGGCAAGCGTTGATCCAAAAAGTAAAGGACCGTGATTACACGATTACTAAGCTAGCCGAGTTATTTACTCAGTTCATCCAAAAAGCCAAGAAACAAATGCTCAAAGCTAAAGATGCACAGGATTTGCTTAAGACTTACCAAGCGAAAGATGAGCGGGAAGCAGCATTTATCGATTTGGCCTGCCGAATTTATATGATTTATGAGAAAGCTTTGGTTCGTAATAAAAAGATCGACTTCGATGATTTGATGATGCGGGCGATTGAGAAAGTCCACCTAACCAAAGGCGAATGCGCCATCTGGCTTGGATCTCCAAAAAGCCGGCCGGTGAAGATGAATGACTTACGCTGGATTCTTCTCGATGAATACCAGGATTTTTCCCGGCTGTTTTTTGAACTGATCGAAGCCATTCGCAAATACAACTCCTCTGTCCGATTATATTGTGTTGGGGATGACTGGCAGGCGATCAATGGTTTCGCCGGGTCAGACTTAAATTATTTCACTGGATTTCCCAAATGGGTTGAAAACGCAAGTATCGCAACACTGGCCACGAATTTTCGCAGCCAGGTGGAAATTGTGAATACAGGGAACCAGTTGATGAGAGGCAAAGGGATGCCGGCACAGGCTTTGCCGGATAAAACCGGTGGTGATGTCCACATTGAGTGGATGGACGATACCTGGATAGAAATGCGTGGTGATGAAGCCAAGGCCATCCTGAGGGCAGAACATGAACGGTTTATTATCACGGAGCCCTCGGTCAACGGGAATGGAAAGAAATACATCAAAGTCGTGGCTTCCAAGTACCTGAGGCGATGTTACGACATCATCCTAAACCCCAAGAATATCGGGAAGACGATTGCTATCCTTAACAGGACGAACAGGATTGATGGCGTGCGCTTGAGTGAATTCAAGAAGCATCTGGTTTCTTGTTTTATGCCAGCCGAACTGGAGAAGGTCAAAGACCCTGGTAAAATGATCGATGTTCAGACGGCGCATAAATATAAAGGCTTGCAAGCGGACCTGGTGATCATTCTCAATGTCACCGATGGCACGTTCCCTTTGCTTCACCCAGACAACGGATTATTTGAAATCTTTGGAAAGAAGCTTGAAGATGCCTTATTGGAAGAGATGCGCCTGTTCTATGTGGCATTGACGCGGGCAACCACTAGCTTATTTATTCTGACAGAAAGAAATCGTGAATCTTCATTTTTAACTCGATTGGACTGTTATAGATCACCGAATAATCCTTACCAATCAGCGAGATGGAGCACTAACCCGGATCGTTTTCATTACGAAGCTGAGGAGATTCCTTTTTAGCCAGCTCATGCCAAAGCCTGTGTCTCTTTAGATGATCACATCCTAGAAAAAATTTCTAAAACCCGTTGGTGGAGATGTGAAGGAGGATGACCATGTTACAAAATGATCGCTACACCTATCGTATCACCTGGTCTGAAGAGGACGGCGAATATATTGGTTTATGCACTGAATTCGCAAGCCTAAGCTGGCTTGCATCTGCACCGGAAGCAGCACTCCAAGGAATCCGCCAGATCGTGGCTGATCTTGTGGTTGACTTACAAAAGAACGGCGAACCGGTTCCAGAGCCTTGAGCCACAAAAAAATATAGTGGTCGTTTCATGGTTCGGGTTCCGCCAGAACTCCACCGGCAGATGGCACTGAAAGCAGCCGAGTCTGGCATCAGTCTAAACCGGTTAGCAAGCGATAGACTCAGTAGGTCATCATGCTAAAAGGATACTAACGAGCAAAGCAGGCGCAGAAGATTTTCGCATCTGCTTTGTTTTCCACCATCTGGGATTGCTTGGTCCTGTCTGTCAATTATCCTATGAGGCGAGTAGCGCCATTTAAAAAA
>JAEYTI010000282.1 GCA_023434145.1 Chloroflexota bacterium
CCCTCACAAAACACCCAAAACCCCACCGAGCCTGAGCAGTTACAATTTCTCTAACAGAAAGCGACTTCGAAAAATGCACCCCGATGAAACGAAAAACTTAAAGATAAACTACGCCGCCAATATTCTCGACGGTGCATTTTTTGGCTTTGGCATTGGTTTTGCCTCCTTCTCCACCGTCATTCCTCTGTTTGTGGCGACGATGACCGACTCGGCCATCCTGATCGGCCTGATCTCCGCCGTGCACGTAATGGGCTGGCAGATCCCGCAGCTCCTCATGGCGCAGTCCGTCTCGCGGCTGCAACGCTACAAACCAATGGTGATGTGGATGACCATCCATGAGCGCGTTCCCTTTATTGGGTTGGCGCTGGTAGCTCTCTTCTACAAACAGCTTGGGCCTGTACCCGCCATCATTCTCACCTTTGTGATGTTGACGTGGCAGGGTTTGGGCGCGGGCTTTACCGCGAATGCCTGGCAAAACCTCATCGGCAAAGTGATTCCCGCCAATTACCTGGCGACCTTTTTTGGGATCCAATCCTCGGCAGCGAACCTGCTTTCGGCGGGCAGCGCCGCCATGGCCGGGCTGCTGATCGAGCGCCAGCCATTCCCCAACAACTACGTAATCTGCTTCCTGGCCGCGTTTGGGATGCTCATTCTCTCGTATATCGCCATCGCCTTTACCCGCGAGTCGGCGCGTGAGAACGTAGTCAAGCGCGAAGACCAGCCCAAGCTCACCCACGCCATCCGCGATATTCTCCGGCGCGACCATAACTTTGCCTGGTTCCTGGCCGCGCGCACGATGGTGCAGTTTGGCACCATGGCCTTCTCGTTCTACACCGTGTTTGCAGTGAAAAACCTCAACGCCGGGGAATACGACGCGGGCGTGCTCACCAGCGTGCTGATGATCGGTCAGGTGATCGCGAATCTGCTGCTGGGTTGGGTATCGGACCGCTGGAGCCGCATTGGTGTGCTGAAGATCGGCGCGCTTTCCATCCTGCTCAGTGCGCTGATTGCCCACCTCGCCCCCTCGGTCGGCTGGATGTACCCGGTGATGGTGCTGAACGCCGTCGCCAACACCGCCTTCTGGACCATCAGCATGGCGATGACGCTCCAATTTGGGCACGAGGACGACCGCCCCACCTACGTGGGCATGGCGAATACTTTTATCGCCCCGGCGACCATCATTGCCCCGCTGATCGGCGGCTGGATGGCGGATAGCGGTGGGTATCGCTCCACGTTCCTGTTCGCGGCGGTCGCGGGGCTGCTCTCGCTGGCGATGCTGCACTTCTTCGTGAAAGATCCCCAGAAGGTTGCCACAACTGTGCCTGGCGGTTAAAACTGCGACAACCCACCAAAACCCCACCTTCGTGGGGTTAAAGCATGGCTGCAAAAAATCAGCGCTTCCGCTTCTTCCACTGCGCGCGGTATGAGTCCACGGCCTCTTCCATCGCCTTACGGATTGGGGTGTAGTGGATGCCCAGCTCGCGTTCTGCCTTGCTGCCGTCGCACCGGAACCCGTTTGAGAGGGTCCGCGCGGCATCGGAGGAGAGCCCCCACAGCGGCGGGCGGCGGATGACCCCGGCGAGCGCAGTCAGCAGGTGTGCCACGCTTGTCACCATCCAATCGGGAAAGCGGAAGATCGGCAGCGGCACGCCCGAAACGTCGCTGATCATCTGCGCGAATTCGCGCCCGTTGAGATCGTGCTTGCCAAGCAGATACTTCTGCCCCACTGTTTCGGGCTCTTCTGCCGCGCGCAACATCGCATCTACCACATCGCCTACGTAGATATAGGTGGCGATGGAATTGTGATAGATGGTACTGGGCACCCGCCGCCGGATAATGTCTTGAATGTAATGCCCGCTGGCTTTGTCATCGCCGGCACCTAGCACAATGCCCGGGTAGAGCGTCACCAGCGGCAGCCCGCGCGTATGGTGCAGCTCCCAGGCCAGTTTTTCGGCAGCCGACTTGGTACGCGCGTACTCGCTAAACAGCACCGGCCCGCGCTCGCACATCTCGGTGAATGGCGATTGCGCGGGTTTGCCGTACACTGCCACGGTGGAAACGTACACAACCTTCTTCACACCCGCTTCCAGCGCGGCTTCCAGCACGATTCGGGTACCCTCAACGTTCACCGTATGAAAACGAGCGGTATTCGGCTCCCACATAGAATAGAGGTTTGCCAGGTGAAACAGCCAGTCACACCCCTCCATGCCTGAGCAAACCGTCGAACGGTCGGTGACGCTGCCAAACACCGGCTGCGCCCCCAAGTCGACCAGCGGCTGATAATTGCTGCTCTTGCGCACCAGGCAGCGGATCTGGTGGCCTTCTTCTGACAGCCGCCGCACCAAATGATGACCGATAAAGCCTGTACCACCGGTTACAAATACCTTCAAGACGACGTTCCTTTCGCCATATAAGCGAGAAGCCTTCAATCCTGGCGCAGAACTTTCGATACTGCAAACCAATTGAGAAAGCAAGGGGTTTAAAATAGTGGATGCATTCACTCCGTTTTTATAACGGTCGGATAACATGGAGGATTATATGCCATACGCGTTTATGGGTAAAGTGCTGTTTGTCGATCTCACCCATGGTCAGATCCGAGAAGAAACCGTCCCCGAGGAGATCTACCAAAAGTACCTCTCGGGGCTGGGGCTGGCAGCGTGGATGCTCTACCGCGAGGTGCCCGCAGGCGCAGACCCACTCGGCCCGCAGAACGTACTGGCATTCGCGGCGGGGATGTTAGTGGGCACAAACAGCGTGTTTACCGGGCGCTGGGTGGCGGCGGCAAAATCGCCGCTGACGGGCACGTGGGGCGAGGCAAACTGCGGCGGCACGCTGGCTCCGGCGATCAAACGCTGCGGCTACGATGCGATCTTCTTCACCGGCGCGAGCCGCACCCCGGTGTACCTGCTGATTCATGATCGCAAAGTGGAGTTGTGCAATGCCACCCCCTTATGGGGCGTAGATGCCGTGGACGCCGAGCGCATGCTGCTGGAAGCGCATCCAAAAAGCAGCGTCGCTTGTATTGGCCCGGCGGGTGAAAAGCGCTCGCTGATCGCCGGCATCTGCAACGATGGTGGACGGCTGGCGGCGCGCTCCGGATTGGGCGCAGTGATGGGCTCGAAGAATCTGAAAGCCGTGGTGCTTCGCGGAAAGCAGCACATCCACGCGCACAATCCACGCGAGATGCAGCGGCTGAGCAAGCGTGCTTTTTCCTATACGAAGCTCCACGTGCCCCTACCCCCCGGCAGCATTACCCGCTGGATCGGCACGCTGTTCCGAGTGATGCCGTGGGCGATGGCGCAGGATGGCATGCTCTACAAATGGATGCTTCGGCGCTGGGGAACCATCAGCATGAACCAGGTGAGCGTAGAAATGGGCGACTCGCCGGTGCAGAACTGGCGCGGCAGCAGCAAAACTTTCCCCTTCCGCCGCTCCGATTCTTCAAACCCTGATCACATCATCCGCAGGGAGGAGCGCAAGTACCACTGCCGGTCTTGCGCGCTCGGCTGCGGGGGCATTGTGACCATGCCCGATGGCGGTGAGAGCCACAAGCCCGAGTACGAGACCGTCTTATCGTGGGGCGGGCTGCTGATGAACGAGAACCTGGAAAGTATCTTCCGCATCAACGACCGCCTGAATCGCGCCGGGATGGATTCCATCTCCGCCGGGGCGACGGTCGCATTCGCTATCGAGTGTGCCGAGAACGGTCTCTTGACGAAAGCACAGTTAGAAGGGATCGATCTGCAGTGGGGAAACGCTGAAGCGGCGGAAGCCCTGCTCGAAAAGATGATTGCACGAGAGGGCATTGGCGACCTGCTAGCAGATGGCAGCCTTGCCGCCGCGCAGCGCATTGGGTGCGGCGCGGAAGCGTTTGCCGTGCAAGCGGGCGGACAAGAGCTTGCCATGCACGACGGGCGCAATGACCCCGGCTTTTCGCTGCACGCCGCCGTAGAGCCCATGCCTGGACGGCACACCAATGGTTCGGGGCTGTATTATGAGATGTTCCAGCTCTGGCGCAAACTCCCACACCTGCCCAAAATCCCCCGCCTGTATCACAAAGACGAAAAGTACCGCGCTACAGCGGCGCAGGCAGCCGCGTCGGTGGCGTGCAGCCGTTTTAGCCAGGTGATGAACGGTGCCGGGTTGTGCCTGTTTGGCGCGTTTATTGGGGTCCACCGCCTGCCGGTATTCGAGTGGATCAACGCCGCCGCCGGGTGGGATCTACGCCCCGAGCAGATCATGGAAACCGGCGCGCGCATCCAGGCCCTCAAGCAGATGTTTAACGCGCGCGAGGGGATCACCCTGCGGCATACAGTTAACCGGCGGGCTTTGGGGCTGCCCCCCATGCAGCATGGCGCCAACCAGGGGCGATCGCTGGATATGGATGCGATGGTACGCGCCTACTGGCTGGCTTCCGGATATGACCCAGACAGCGGCATCCCCACAGAACAAACACTCGCGGCATTGGGCCTTGCGGTTGTGCATCAATAAAGAGTACAAAAGATTGTGCTTTGAGGCCTTTTCTCCTGCTTTTACAAAGGATTTGGTTTACAATTACGATCATTACTGTACATGCCTGATTTCTGGCAAAGCAGTTGTTATGGTAATCATATCCTGTAACTGCTCAGGCTCCGCGGGTTTGTTGTGTGTTTTGTGAGGAAGTTGCGGCGCAACTTCCTCACAAAACACACAACAACCATACCTGGCTGAGTAGTTACCATATCCTTTCTATTCAGACGGAACGGCAGAACACTATGGCAAACTATCATCAAATGGATGTCGAATCGGCGCTGCGCGAGCTAAAGACTGATTTGCATAACGGTCTCAGCGGCGCAGAGGTGCAACAGCGCCAACAGCAGTATGGGCCAAACGAGCTGATCGAGCGCGGTACAAAAAGCCCCTGGAAGATCCTGTTAGAGCAGCTCACCGGCATCATGATCATTATCCTGATCGTGTCTGCGCTGATCTCGCTGGTCTTGGGCGAAACCATTGACGCGGTGGTGATCTTGATCGTGGTAGCGTTAAACGCGCTGCTGGGCTTCACGCAGGAATACCGCGCGGAGCAAGCAATGGCTGCACTAAAGCGTATGGCCGTACCCCACGTACGGGTGCGGCGCGAAGGCCACACACAGGATATTCTCGCTCGCGAGCTAGTTCCCGGTGATATCCTCCTGCTGGAGGCGGGCAACTCGGTACCTGTCGACGCGCGCCTGCTGGAAAGCGCCAACCTGCGCGTGCAAGAAGCCGTGCTAACGGGTGAATCGGAGGCGGTAGAGAAAAATATCGACGTTTTGGACGAGGAAAACCCGCCGCTCGGTGACCGGCTTAACACCGTGTACATGGGCACAATCGTCACCTACGGGCGCGGTCTTGCCCTCGTTACCAACACCGGGATGAGCACGCAGCTCGGCAAGATCGCCGATATGCTACAAACGGTAGGGATCGAGAAGACCCCGCTGCAACGCCGCCTGGAACAGCTTGCTCGCGGTTTGGCAATAGCAGCGCTGGGCATCGTAGCAGTGGTGTTTGTACTGGGTTTGCTGCGCGGTGAAGACGCAATCGAGATGTTCCGCATCTCTGTGGCGATGGCCGTGGCAGCCGTGCCCGAAGGCCTGCCCGCCGTGGTGACGATTGCCCTGGCGCTGGGAGCGCAGCGCATGCTTCAGCGTCGCGCACTGATTCGCAAGCTGCCAGCGGTAGAAACGCTCGGCTCGGTCACCGTAATCTGCTCCGACAAGACCGGCACGCTAACCCAGAACCGCATGACCGTGACCGTTCTGGATGTGGCGGGAAACCAGCTCGACCTTCAGCAGCGGCTGCGCAGCTTCAGCCCCACTGTAGGTCAAGAAGATCCGGTTGAGCCGCTGCTGCGCGAAAGCCCAGCCGTGGCAATGTCGCTGGCCGGCAGCGCACTCGCGAACGATGCAACACTGGAGCCCGTTTCTGGCGAACAAGGGTCTTTCTCCAGCGTGGGTGACCCGACAGAAGGGGCGCTGGTGATCGCCGCCGCCCGCGCCGGTTTGTGGAAATCGGAGCTGGACCGGGCCTTCCCGCGCGTTGGGGAGGTGCCATTCGATTCTGATCGCAAGCGAATGTCTACCATCCACCAGCCGGACCCAACACAAATCCCGGATGTGCTCAACCCCTTCCAGGACGACCGCCCCGACTTCTTCCGCCCCGAGCACTACCTGGTGGTCACCAAAGGCGCCGTCGACAGTCTTTTGGAAGTCTGCGACCGGGTGTACTGCGATGGTCAGGATCATCCCCTGGACGATCAATGGCGGGAGCGCATCCAAAAAGCCAACAACGAACTGGCGCAAAACGGTATGCGCGTGCTGGGCGTAGCCTTCCGCCAGCGCAATGATGCCAACGCGAAGGATACGAACGACCCGGTGGAGAGCAAGCTCATCTTCCTTGGCATGACCGGTATGATCGACCCGGCTCGCCCGGAAGTACAGCAGGCTGTGCGGACTGCTCAGGCAGCCGGTGTGCGCCCGGTGATGATCACCGGCGACCACCCGCTTACTGCTGCATACATCGCCCGCGAGTTGCAAATCGCGGATAAAGACGGTAACCCAGAGAAGAACCGCGCAGTCACCGGGCGCGAGATCGAAGAAATGGACGCGCAGCAGCTCGAAGCGGTGGCGATGGAAGTACCGGTGTTTGCCCGCGTTTCGCCCGAGCACAAATTGAGAATCGTGGAAGCGCTGCAGAATCGTGGTCAGATCGTAGCGATGACGGGCGACGGTGTGAACGATGCCCCGGCCCTGAAAAAGGCCGATATCGGCGTGGCAATGGGAATCACCGGCACAGACGTGACCAAAGAAGCCGCCGATATGGTGCTGCAAGATGACAACTTTGCCACCATCGTTGCCGCGGTGGAAGAGGGCCGGCGGATTTACGATAACATCCGCAAGTTCATCAAATACACCATGACCTCTAACGCCGGTGAAATCTGGGTGATGCTTGCGGCGCCTTTCCTGGGGATGCCTCTGCCGCTCACGCCGCTGCAAATTTTGTGGGTCAACCTTGTGACAGATGGCGTGCCAGGCCTGGCGCTGACCATCGAGCCCGCGGAGCCTGATACCATGAGCCGCCCGCCCCACCCGCCGAAGGAGAACATTTTTGGGCGTGGCATGGCGCGCGATATCTTGTGGATTGGCTTGCTCATGGGGTTTATCTCGCTCGGGGCCGGCTACTGGTTCTGGCGCATTGGCTCTGACGCGTGGCAGACGATGGCTTTTACCACCCTCACAATCTCGCAGATGGGCAACGCGCTGGCAACACGATCCGACCGGTATACCCTGTCACAGATCGGCCCAATGACCAACAAGGCTATGCTCGGGGCAGTGCTGCTCACTTTCCTGCTCCAGTTGGCAGTAATCTATATCCCCTTCTTGCAGCAAGCGTTCAACACCGTTCCGCTGACCCTCGCTGAGTTGGGAATCTCATTCGCACTAAGCACCGTGGTGTTCTTCGCGATCGAATTGTTCAAGCTGATCAGCCAGCGAAGCGGCAAGTAAAAAACCAAGCGATGGCGTGTTTGGCATCCAAAGCGGCGTGCCATCAATCGGGGAGGATCGTATGTCGAAGAAAAAAGCTCATAAAGTTGTTCGAAAAACCAGTCCGCCCATTTGGATTTGGGTGATCCTGGGGCTGGTCATTATCGGTATTGGCGCGACCGCGCTGTTGTTAGGACGGCCCGCTTCCTCTGCCGGAGAGGATGGCGAAGCGCTGCCCAAGGAGATATCTGTCGCGCAGGCAGCCGAAAAGCGCACTGCCGGAGCCTTTATCCTGGACGTGCGCGAGCCTTCGGAGTGGGAAGAGGGGCACATCCCCGATGCAACACTGATCCCCTTGGGGCAGCTAGAGAGCCGCCTGAGTGAAATCCCCACTGACCAGGAAATCGTGGTGGTGTGTCGCTCGGGTAACCGCAGCGCCACCGCGCGCGATATCCTACTCCAGGCAGGTTTCTCGCAAGTGACAAGCATGGAAGGTGGGATCAACGATTGGAAAGGTCAGGGTCTACCGACGATTATCGGCCCTTAGCTTCATTCGCACCAGTGGAATGTCCACCTGGTTTTGGTGGATGGAAAGCGGTGCGCAGCACCGCATCCTATCCCCATCCCCATCCGTCAAAACCAAATTAAATGATTACCACACACGGGCTGTCCAAAAAGATCACTTGGACAGCCCGAAGGAAATTTACCGCCACGCCGGGTAGAGATCTGCTGCCGGGTTGCGGCTGAGATTTACCTGCTGTGAGCCGTCACGATCCATCACATAGATCTCTGGGTTACCATCTCGATCCGTGGCGAAGCTGATCCAGGCGCCGTCCGGCGACCAGACCGGGAAGGTATCGTTAGCAGGGTTGTTGGAGAGGTTAATCAGATCGCTGCCGTCAATTGCTGCCCGGTAGATCTCGCTGTTGCCGTCGCGATTGGTCACGAAGAGGAAGCGCTCGCCATCAGGGCTGACGGCGGGCAGGGCATCGCTGGCGGGGTTGTTTGTTAGATTGATCAGGTCATCACCCTCGGGCGACATTGCGTACACCTCATTGTTGCCATCGCGGCTGCTGGTGAAGAGGATGCCCTCCGTCGTGGTCAACAAGGCCGCGTCGCGATACCAGAACGGCTGCGTGTCGTCCGCGGGGTTGTTGGTCAGGTTCGTGGGGCCGCTACCATCCGCCTGCATTACGTAGATCTCATAGTTGCCATCCCGGTTGGTGGCAAATACAATTGCATCACCATCTGGTGACCAGTACGGGAAGGCATCATCGGCGGGATTATTGGTCAGATTCGCGACGCCGCTGCCATCCACATTCATAACGTAGATCTCGTTGTTACCGTCACGGTTGCTAACAAAGACAATCCTCGCGCCATCTGGCGACCAGGCAGGCTGCGTGTCAGCGCCACCAGGGTTGTTGGTCAGCCGGGTAGTGCTGGAATTGGCTGTGTTGAACAGATACAGATCCGAATTGCCATCCCGGTTTGATTCAAACAAAATCAATTCTTCGCCTGTCACCGGCAGCGGGTTCTGCGTGGGCGCGGTCGTTGCCGTGGGGGGAGCCGTGGTAGCGGTGAGAGTGGGCTGCGCGGCGGTTGTCTCTGTTGGAACGGGAAGGGTTGGCGTGGGCGTATCGGTCATCGCCAGGCGGGCCGCGGTTGCAGTCGCCGCCGCGGCGGTCTCCTCTGCCGCTGATGCCTCGGCGGCGGTGGCGGTCAGCGAAGGGTTGTTCGCGTCCAACGGATCAATATCCAGCCCATCCAACACACCGTCCCCATCCGTATCCGGATTTAGTGGATCGGTGCCGCGAGACAGCTCATCGCCATCGTTCAAGCGGTCGTTGTCCGTGTCCGCCATCTGCGGGTTCAGTCCAAGCTCTGCCTCCTGCGCATCGGTGACTCCGTCGCCATCGGTATCTTGCTGCCCTGCGAGCACGGCCTGAGTCTGGTTAAACACAGCCGTTTCCGTGATGGAGGAAGCCTGCGCCAGCGCGAAATTGGCCGTTTCAGTAGCAGAGGTCAGGCGGTTCTGGTTCCAGTTCCACAAAAAGCCCACGCCGCATACGGTTGTGAGGCATAACGCCAGCATGGCGGGCAGCACCCACACGGGGATCAGCGGGCGGCTGACAATTTCTCCATTGTATGCCTGCGCTTCGCCCTCGCTGGAAGTGACCACGAGTGAATAAGGGATCACCTGCGGGCTGCTAAGCCAATTTGGGCGTGATGGTGAGACCGAGACGTCTATCGATGCCACCTCACCCGGCATCACGTGTATGGGCCCTTGCTGTGAGGGCGCAATCTCCAGGTCATCGCCCCGCGTTTGCAGTGTGATGGTATACGTGCCCTGGATGTTGCCCTGGTTGAAGATACGCACCCGCGCCGACTGCCCGGCATCCATCCGGCGGGGTGAAAGATCCGCGGAAAACTGGCTAAACGCCGAAACGGTGAGCTGCCCATCCACCGCAGATGTAAGGGCAGGGTCCGCCTGGCTGACAGCGCGCACGGTGAATGTATGCCGCCCCGCGCGGCTGGTAGGTGTGAGCGGCGGCTGAAAGTACAGGGTCACGTCGCGCTGCTCACCGGGCAGCAATGGCACCGCCGTATCAGAGAGCGAGGCCCAATCCCCAGGGATGCCCTCAACCGTTAGAAATGCGGTATCTTCCGCCAATCCTTCGTTCGACACGTGAACAAAGGTGGAAGTACGGCCTCCGGGGGCTACATTCGCGGCGGTAGAATCCATCATCAGCACAATCCGCCCGGCGCGGCCGCTGGGTCTTGTCTGGCTGTAACCCTCTGGCGTGATGATCGTCGACGCGCCCGATGAGGCGATAGTGGTGGCGTACCCGGCATCCGGATTGGCGGCTTCCGCGGAAACGCGCAGGTCAAATCCGGCTTCCCCTACTGCTTGCTGATCGGATTGGGCCGCGACGCGCAAGATGACCGCGTACGCCCCTACAGAACCCGCCGGCGGTATCACCGTGATCGAAGCCTCTCGCCGCTCGCCCGCGTTCAGATGAATGACCGGGATATCGAGCAGCACCCAATCCATTGGCAAGCCCTGGATGGTTAGCTCGAAGTAATCTTCCCGACCGGTACGGTTTGTCAGCGCGAAGGGAACCGTCAGGCTTCCTCCGGCAGAGGTGAAATAGGCCGTTGAACCCAGTTGAACTTCAACCGGTCGAAAAGGCATCGTTTGACCTTCCATTGCTTTCCCTTCCTATGATCGCCGTATAGGTTTCCCCCGAAACGGTGGCGTTTGGACTGTGATGAACAGCTTTCATTCGCTGTTAAATCGGACCTGCAATCAATATTTTCCCTAATATCAGGCCGTATAATAGTATACCAAATATAAAAACAATTGTAACTGCTCATCGCCGCGGCTTTTTGTATGAAACGCGGGCCACTGCTTTTGAATCGCTCTGTGTAGTTTTTGAAAACGCTTCGCGTTTTCAAAAACCACACCACATCTATATTGATACTTTCAGTATCGTTGTTGCGTGGTCGACTTTGTCGACCA
>JAEYTI010000305.1 GCA_023434145.1 Chloroflexota bacterium
TCTGCTCTGCATCGCCCATAATTTCGCAAAAATGGCGAGCGCCTGATCGCCATTTTTTTTCCTTTTTCAAAACCAACTTTTTTGAATCAAGGGGGCTGTCTGAATTTACTTTTCAGACAGCCCCCCAACAAACTGAAACATACAGCAACCCAATGAAGTTCGAATAGGATTTCCATAGCCATACGACTTGACGCGCCAATCGTCATTTGTTATGATCTTCATGCACACGTGTGCAAAGGACGAAGCAATGGAACAACCTGCTCGCTATGATTTATGCACCATGGGGCGTTCTTCGATTGACCTGTATTCAAACGATCCAGGTGCCTCGTTTGTTGATATCAAAAGCTTTGCTGCTTATGTGGGTGGCTCACCGACCAATATCGCTGTTGGCGCGCAGCGGCTGGGCCTCAGCACCGTGCTGCTCACCGCCGTGGGAGAAGACCTGATTGGTGACTTTATCACCCATTATCTGGAGCAGGAAGGCGTAGAGACGCGCTATATCCCGCGCAAGCCGGGCACGCGCACTAGCGCTGTGGTGCTTGGCATCGAGCCGCCCGACCGCTTCCCACTGGTGTATTACCGAGACAATGCAGCCGACAACCATATCACCATCGATGATGTGCTGGCTGCGCCGATTGATCGAGCAAAAGTGTTCGAGTTTCCCGGAACCAACCTTGCCAAGGAGCCCAGCCGCAGCGCCACCCTGTTTGCGGTGGAGCGCGCGAAGGCGGCGGGCGCTACCGTGGTGTTTGATATCGATTTCCGTGCCGACCAGTGGCACGATCCTAGAGCATTTGGCGTGTCGGTCCGCGCCCTGCTGCCTATGGTGGATATCTGCCTGGGCACCGAAGAAGAACTGAAAGCCGCTATGCTGACCGATATCGACCAGGTAAGTATTTCTTATTCGCAGATTTCTGCGCCGGACGTGCAAGGAGACGTGGACACCGCGATTCAAGCAGTGATGGCGCGCGGACCGAAGGTACTGCTGGTGAAGCGCGGCGCGCAGGGCTGCACGGTCTTTCAACAGGGCCAGGAGCCGTTTGACGTTCCGGGTTTTCCGGTGGAGGTGAGCAACGTACTCGGCGCGGGCGATGCTTTTGCCAGCGGTTTGATCTACGGCTATGTGAACGGCTGGGACTGGTATCGCGCGGCGCGTATGGCCAATGCCTGCGGCGCGATTGTTGTCACCCGCCCGGCTTGCTCCAATTCCTGCCCGTTCGAGCAGGAGGCCCTGGACTTTATCGCCGGGCGGGGCGGCTTCTAACCATGCCGCGCACTGTTTCGATCCAGGACATTGCCCGCCGGGCGGGGGTATCGCACACCACCGTGTCTCGTGCCCTGCGCGACAGCCAACTGATCAGCGCCGAGGTACGCGCGCAGATACAGCAGCTTGCGCAGGAAATGGGTTATATCCCAAACGCGGTGGCACAGAGCCTGCGCGGTCAGCGCACGGGAACGGTGGGGCTGGTCGTTACCTCTATCGCGGACCCGTTCCTGGGCCGCGTGGCTCGGGGAATCGAGGAGGTGGCGCAGAAGTACAACATCAGCCTGCTGCTAAGCGTATCCAACAATGACGCGGATGCCGAGCTGGCCGTGGTAGAGAACTTCCACCGCCGCCGGGTGGATGGCGTAATCGTCGCCGCCGCGCGGATGACCAATGCCCACGAGGCGCAGCTAGCCCGTATGCGCGTACCGACCGTGCTGATCAACCACCAGGCGGAGACCTCTCTAGAGCATCTGCATTCTGTTTCCATCGATGATGCGCAGGGCGCGCGAGCGGCGGTCAACCACCTGCTGGAGCTCGGTCATCGCGCCATCGGTTACCTGGGTGCTGGCAACCGCCCGCGCTCCAACCGGGTGCGCTTGCAAAACTACACGGCAGCCCTCGCGGCGGCAGGCATCGAGCCGCGCGATGCGTGGATCTGCGCCACGTCAGAGCGCGACCGTTACTACGCGGACGATGTCACCGGTGGGCAAACGCTGCTGCCGGAACTGGCGCGAGCCGGGGTGACCGCAGTGTTCTGCTATAACGACATGGTCGCCGTAGGCGCGCTGACCGCCTGCCGCGAACTGGGCATTCGCGTGCCGGGACAGATGAGCATCGTCGGCTTCGATGATGTGGAGATGGCCCAGTATGTTACCCCGCCGTTAACCACTGTGCACCAGCCGAAGCTGCGGCTGGGGCAGCTTGCCATGGATATGCTGCTGGACTTGCTGAATGATAAGCCGGTAACCGATCACGTGCTGCCCGCGGAACTGGTAATCCGTGAGAGTTCTGGACCGGCGAAATAAAGGAAGGAAAAATGCGACAGTACACGCAGGAAAATCTAATTATCCATCCTGAGCCCTCGCAGGACCCCGATTTGTTGGTAGAGGTCACGCCGGAGAAGGCCGGGTGGGAGCTTATCCACTTCCAGGCCCGACAGCTGGCTGCGGGCAAGGAATGGCGTTTTGACACCACCGGGAACGAGTTAGCCGTGGTGGTGCTGGGCGGCACGCTGGACGTGGACTCCGAAAATGGGCAGTGGCGCGGGCTGGGCCAGCGGGCAAACGTTTTTGCTGGAAAGCCGACCGCCCTCTACCTGCCTATCCATACGAAATTCACCGTCCGCGCACAGGTGGACTGCGAATTTGCCGTTACCTGGGTTGCCACTGATCAAGCATTCGAGCCGCGCCTGATCACCCCCGCCGATTCGGCGGTGGAAATCCGCGGCGGTGACCATGCCACCCGGCAGATCAACAGTATCATTCCGCCCGGTTTCCCTTGCGCGCGGTTGGTAGTCGTAGAGGTCTACACCCCCGGCGGTAATTGGTCCAGCTACCCGCCGCACAAGCACGACGTGCACAAGACCGGCCCCGATGGGCAGATCATCGAAGCCGACCTGGAAGAAATTTACTACTACAAGATCGACCGTCCGGAAGGGTATGCTATCCAGCGCGTCTACACTGGGGCCGATTCCCCTCTGCAAGTGGCGGGCGCGGGCATTGATGCCCTGCTGATGCCGCGTGACAATGACGTGGTGTTGGTGCCGGAGGGCTACCACCCGGTGAGCAGCCCGCCCGGCTACACTGCCTACTATCTCAATGTGCTGGCGGGTTCAGCGCAGGTTCTCACCGCAAGTGATGACCCCGAGTATACCTGGGTAAAGAACTCTTACACCTCGCGCGACCCACGCGTGCCGATCTATGATATCTCGTGACGGCTTTTCCGGCGCAAGGAGGCAGGCATGGATCGCGAACAAATCATTGAATCAAGATGGTTTAAGGAGACTGTAAGACTGCTCGGCCTAGAGGCGGTGATTGTGCTCTTGTTCTGGCTGCTCCACAGGTTTGCGGGCTTTTTGCAAAACCTTACCTTCGGTGATGTTCTGTTTGTAGTTGGTGGGATACAGTTGTTTGTTGGGGGCTTTGGCATGATGCGAGGCGACACCGATTTAACCGGAGATCGAAGGCAGAGAGGGCCAGCGTTCAGTACACAACCAAAAGAAAGTGAAACGCCGGAGGATACCCGGCCGAAGCTCTCTTTAGGGCTCCGCCTGGTAATCTGCGGATTTATCACCATTCTGATTTCCGTGATGATCTATCTTATCAACAAAGCTGGCGGGTAGCCAAAAATTATTTAAGGAGGATCAATGAGCGAACCAACCACACGGCGGTTGACCATGGCGCAAGCCCTGATCGCCTTCCTCAAGCAGCAGTACGTGGAGCGTGACGGCGTGGAGATGCCCTTCTTTGCCGGGTGCTTCGGAATCTTCGGGCACGGCATTGTTGGCGGAATCGGGCAGGCGCTGCAGCAGAACCCCGATTTCCGCTACTACCAGTCGCGCAACGAACAGGCGCAGGTGCACGCGGCGATCGCCTATGCCAAAGTGAAGAACCGCATGCAGACCCTCGTTTGCACCTCTTCCATTGGCCCCGGCGCAACCAACATGATCACTGGCGCGGCGACCGCCACCATCAACCGCATCCCGGTGCTGCTGCTGCCCGGTGATATCTTCGCCCGGCGCAACGTGGCACCCGTGCTCCAACAGCTCGAGTCGTTCCAATCGCAGGATATTTCGGTAAACGACTGCTTCAAGCCGGTCAGCCGCTACTGGGATCGCATCAACCGCCCCGATCAACTGCTGATGGCGCTGCCCGAGGCTATGCGCGTGCTCACCAGCCCGGCGGAGACCGGCGCGGTGACACTGGCCCTACCGCAGGACGTACAGGCCGAGGCTTACGATTACCCCGAGGCCTTTTTTCGCAAGCGCGTCTGGCGAATTCCGCGCCAGCGCCCGGATGTGACGGCCTTGCAAACCGCCGCCGAATGGATCCGCGCGGCAAAACGTCCGCTAATCGTGGCGGGCGGCGGTGTGATCTACTCCGAGGCGACAGAAACGCTGCGAGCGCTGGTCGATCCCACCGGCATCCCGGTAGGGGAGACGATGGCGGGCAAGGGCAGTCTGCGCTTCGACCACCCGCTCAACGCCGGGGCGATCGGAGCAACCGGCACGCTGGCGGCTAACCGCCTGGCGCATGACGCCGATCTGGTAATTGGCATCGGCACGCGCTACTCGGACTTTACCACCGCATCGAAAACGGCCTTCCAGAACCCGGACGTCCGCTTCATCAATATCAACGTCACCGAGTTCGACGCGGGCAAGCACCACGGGCTGCCGCTGGTTGGTGATGCACGCGTTACGTTACAGGAACTGGCGGAAATGCTGCAAGGGTGGCAGGTGGAACGCGGATACCGCGCGGAAGCTGAGAACCTGCACTGCGAATGGGAAGCCGAGGTCGACCGCATCTATGCCATCCGCAGTGAACCCTTGCCCAGCCAGGGCGAGCTGTTGGGCGCGATCGACGCGGCTTCAGGCGAGAATGCCATTATGGTCAACGCGGCGGGTTCGATGCCTGGCGATCTGCACAAGCTGTGGCGCACCAAACACCCCAAGAACTTCCACATGGAGTACGGCTACTCGTGCATGGGCTACGAGATCGCTGGGGGACTGGGCGCGAAGATGGCCGCCCCCGAGTGCGACGTATATGTGATCGTCGGCGACGGTAGCTACCTGATGCTCTCTTCCGAACTGGTCACCTCGGTGCAGGAGGGTTACAAGCTGGTCGTGGTGCTGCTCGACAACCACGGCTTCAAGAGCATTGGCTCTCTCAGCCGCTCGATGGGGCAGGATGGTTTTGGCACGCGCTATATCTATCCCAAAGACGGCGCGCTGGTAGGCGACTCGGCGGGTGAGCAGGTCACGCCGCTGTCGATTGATTTTGCCGCCAATGCCCGCTCGCTCGGCGCGCACGTGATCGAATGCCAGGGCTTTGATGACTTCACTAACGCGCTGGAGGCCGCTCGTAAGACCGACCGCACCACCGTCATCACCATCCAGAATGATCGCATGGTGGGTGTGCCTGGCTACGAAAGCTGGTGGGACGTGCCCGTCGCCGAAGTTAGCGAGATGGAATCGGTACAAAAAGCGCGCAAAGAATGGGAAGAGATGCGCAAGAAGGAGCGCTATTTCTTGTAGGAATACAAGCTGTTAGAGAATGGGCAGCGTGGGAATTGATCGCTTGGGAACGCCTCACCCCGGCCCTCTCCATTTTTCTTCGAAAAATAGAGAGGGTGACTTACGAACCAATACCTGAGCGAAACAAGCCACCCCTCTCCAATTTTGGGCTTTGACAAAATTGGAGAGGGGCGGGGGTGAGGCGTTACTCGGCGAAGAAACAAAGGAATACAAGAGGAGGCTCTAATGCCACAAGCAGAAAGGTTGAAGAACTATATCGGCGGCGTGTGGGTCGAATCGGCTGCCACCGAATACCTGGATGTAACCAACCCGGCGACTGCCGAAGTGATCGCCCGCACGCCGCTCTCCCCAGCGGAGGAAGTGGATCAGGCGGTCGGGGCTGCGGCGGTAGCGCAGGCGGAGTGGCGGCGAACACCGGCCCCGCAGCGCGTGCAGCCGCTGTTCAAGCTCAAGGCGCTGATGGAAGAGCATTTCGACGATCTGGCGCGGACCATTACGATTGAAAATGGTAAAGTGCTGGATGACGCACGCGGTGAGATGCGCCGGGCGATCGAGAACGTAGAGACTGCCTGCGGCATCCCGATGATGATGCTGGGCGATTTCGCCGAGGACATCGCGCGCGGCATTGACGAGTACATGATCCGCCAGCCGGTGGGCGTGGTTGCTTCGATCTGCCCGTTCAACTTCCCCGGCATGATCCCGTTCTGGTACCTGCCCTACGCAGTGGCGTGCGGTAATGCCATCATCGTTAAGCCATCCGAGCGCACGCCGCTGACCATGCGCAAAGCCTTTGAGCTGCTGGAGCAGGCTGGGTTCCCGCCGGGCGTGGTGAATCTGGTGAATGGCGGGCCGGATACGGTCAACGCCATCCTCGATCATCCCGGTATCCACGGCGTGACGTTTGTCGGCTCAACAACTGTGGCGCGGCACGTCTACGCGCGGGCATCGGCGGCGGGCAAGCGCGTGCAGGCCCAGGGCGGGGCCAAGAACCCGCTCATCATCCTGCCGGATGCAGACCCTGAAATGACCACCAATATCGTCACGGACAGCGTGTTTGGCAACGCCGGGCAGCGCTGCCTGGCGGCGTCGACCATCGTCACGGTGGGTGACGGGTCAGAAGCCTTCAAACAGGCGCTGGCCGAGGCCGCCGAAAAGCGCGTGGTCGGCTTTGGGCTGGATCAAGGCGTGCAGATGGGCCCGGTGATCACCCCCCAGAGCAAGACCCGCATCCAGGGCATCATCCAGAAGGGCATCGAAGAAGGCGCGACCCTGCTGGTCGACGGACGCGAGCCGCGAATCCAGGGCTACGAGAACGGCTACTTCCTGCGCCCCACCATCCTCGACAACGTCCCGCTGGGCGGAACCATCGCCACTACCGAGATCTTCGGCCCGGTGATGGGCATCTCGCACGTGCAGACGGTGGACGAGGCGATCGCGCTGGTGAACAGCGGTAAGTACGGCAATATGGCCTGCATCTTCACCAGCAGCGGGTCGGCAGCGCGGCGCTTCCGTTACGAGGCGCAGGCGGGCAACATCGGCATCAACATCGGCGTCGCGGCCCCGATGGCCTTCTTCCCCTTTAGCGGCTGGAAAGAGAGCTTCTTCGGCACGCTGCACGGGCAGGGCAATCACGCGGTCGAATTCTTCACCCAAACGAAGGTTGTGGTGGAGCGCTGGTTAAAAGACTGGTCTCGACAGTTCTAAGGGACATTAATTTTTGGTTGTCCCGAACAATGGCACGCCACAGGTCGGGACAACCAAAGTAGCAACTTAAGGAGAGGCAATCATGATCCGCATCGCAAATGCGCCCTGTTCGTGGGGCGTGCTGGAGTTTGAACTGGAAGGCGAGGCAGCCGGGTACGCGCGCGTGCTGGATGAAATGAAAGAGACCGGCTACGCGGGCACCGAGCTGGGCGATTGGGGCTTTATGCCCACCGATCCAAAGGAACTGGCGCAGGAGATTCACGGGCGCGGGCTGAAGCTGCTGGGCGCGTTTGTGCCGGTGATGCTGAAGGATGAGTCTTGCCATGCCGCCGGGGAAGAAGCGGCGGTGCGTACGGCGCGACTGATGGCGGGTGTGGAAGGTACGCTGCCCTTCATCGTGCTGGCGGATGATAACGGCAAAGACCCCGTCCGCACCGCCAACGCCGGGCGGGTGACGACCGCGATGGGGCTGAGCGAGGCCGAGTGGCAGACCTTCGCCAAGGGCGCCAACCGTATCGCCGCCGCGGTGAAAAAGGAGACCGGGCTGCGTACCGTGTTCCACCACCACTGCGCCGGGTTTATCGAAACACCCGCGGAGATCGCAAAGCTGATGGAGATGACCGACCCAAATCTGCTGGGGCTGGTATTTGACACCGGCCACTATGCTTTTGGCGGCGGCGACCCGCTGGAAGGGCTGCGCAAGCATGCCGGGCGCATCTGGCACTTCCACTTCAAGGACTTTGAGCCAAACGTGGGCAAGCAGTCCGCGGAGCAGGGTTGGAACTACTTTGAATCCGTCCGTAATGGCGTGTTCTGCGAGCTGGGCAAGGGCGGAGTCGACTTCCCCGCGCTGGTGCAGGAATTGGAGCGCATGGGCTACGACGGTTGGGGCGTGGTGGAGCAGGACGTGCTGCCCGGCATGGGGAAACCGAAGGAATCGGCGGCCCGCAACCGCGCGTACCTGCGCGGTTTGGGATTGTAGTTTTGTGTTTCAACAACCAGACTACGTCTGGTTGTTGAAACACATCCACTTAAGACTCAGGAGCGAACAATGACACAAAAGAATTTGGTTCGTGTGGGCGTGATAGGCGCGGGGCGGATTGGCAAGATCCATGCGCGCAATCTCGCCACGCAGGTTCCCGGCGCGCGCGTCGACGCCATTGCTGACCCGCTGCTGGAAGCGGCCTGCCAGGCCGCTGCGGAACTGCACATTCCGCACGCTACCGTCGATTACCAGGAGATCATGCAGAACCCCGAGATCGACGCGGTGGCCATCTGCTCATCCACCAACACCCACGCGCAGATGATCGTGGAGGCGGCGCGAGCTGGCAAGCATATCTTCTGCGAGAAGCCAATCTCCTATGATCTGGCCAAGATCGACGAGGCGCTGGATGAGGTGAAGAAGGCGGGTGTGCTGTTCCAGGTGGGCTTCAACCGCCGCTTTGACCCCAATTTCAAGAAGGTGCGCCAGATGGTGGCCGAGGGGAAGGTCGGCGATCTGCACATCCTGCGCATCACCAGCCGCGACCCGGCCCCGCCGCCCATCGAATACGTGAAGGTATCCGGCGGCATCTTCTTTGACATGACCATCCACGACTTCGATATGGCCCGCTACCTGACCGGCAGCGAGGTGGAGGAGATCTATGTGGCGGGCGCGGTGCGCGTGGATCCGGCGATCGGTGAGGCGGGTGACATCGACACTGCTGTGATTACGCTGCGCTTCGCCAACGGCGCGATCGGCACGATCGACAACAGCCGCAAGGCCGTCTACGGTTACGATCAGCGCGTGGAGGTGTTCGGTTCGGGCGGCATGGTGGCGGTAGCCAACAATACCCCCGACACGCACGTGTACGCCAGCGCCGAGGGAGTGATCAGCGCCAAGCCGCTGTACTTCTTCCTCGAACGCTACATGCAGTCCTTCATTGATGAGATGCAGACCTTCATCGACTGCGTTCAGAAAGGCTGCCCGCCCTCCGTCAGCGGCGTAGATGGGCGCATCCCGGTGATGATGGCAATGGCGGCTACCCGCTCGCTCAAGGAGCACCGTCCCGTGCGGCTGGACGAGATCAAGTAGCTTGACGCACTAGATTTGCAATGCTATATTGAAAGCGCCCCTGGTTATAGGTGGCGCTTTCCCTTTTTTAACAAGAAGAATAGGAGACGGTATGGCTCTGACCAGTGAAACCCCCGCGGTGGTTGGAAAAAACCGCCTGATTGGTGATTACCCAAAAATCGGCATCCGCCCGGCGATTGATGGGCGGCGCAACGGCAAGCGCGAAGCATTGGAAGAGCCGACCATGCGCATGGCCCATGCCGTTGCTGACCTGTTCCGCGAGCACCTGCGCTACCCTAACGGAGCGCCAGTAGAGTGCATTATCGCCGATACGACCATCGGCGGTGTGGCGGAAGCGGCCATGTGCGCCGAGAAGTTCGCTCGCGAGGGGGTGGGCGTCTCACTGACCGTTACGCCGTGCTGGTGTTACGGCTCCGAGACGATGGATATGGATCCGCTGCTGCCCAAGGCGGTGTGGGGGTTCAACGGCACGGAAAGCCCGGGCGCGGTGTATTTGGCAGCAGTGCTGGCTGCCCATAATCAGAAAGGACTACCCGCCTTTGGCATCTACGGGCGCGACGTGCAGGATTCGGGCGATCCGACCATCCCCGAGGATGTGCAGGAGAAGCTGCTGCGCTTTGCCCGCGCCGGGCTGACAGTGGCGCTGATGCGTGGCAAGTCGTACCTCTCGCTGGGCGGCGTGTCGATGGGCATCGCGGGATCGATTGTGGACCAGAACCTGTTCGAGAGCTACTTCGGCATGCGGGTGGAAGTGGTGGATATGAGCGAGTTCACCCGCCGCATGGATGAAGGCATCTATGATCCTGAGGAATACGAGCGTGCTCTTTCGTGGACCAAAGAGCACTGCGCCGAAGGCCGCGACCGCAACACCACCGATCACCAGCGCAGCCGCGAGCAGAAAGACCAGGATTGGGAAACCGTGGTGAAGATGGCGCTGATTGGCCGCGACCTGATGGTCGGCAACCCGCGCCTGGGCGACCTGGGCTACCAGGAAGAGGCGATGGGCCACAATGCCATTGCGGGCGGCTTCCAGGGCCAGCGCCAGTGGACCGATCACTTCCCCAACGGCGATTTTATGGAGGCGATCCTCAATTCCTCCTTCGATTGGAACGGCATCCGCCAGCCGTTTGTGTTTGCCACCGAGAACGACGCCCTCAACGGCGCGTCGATGCTGTTCGGGTCGCTGTTGACCAACACTGCGCAGATCTTCGCCGACGTGCGCACCTTCTGGAGTCCCGAGGCGGTAGAGCGGGTGACCGGTTGGACCCCCAGCGGTGACGCGGCGGGCGGCTTTATCCACCTGATCAACTCTGGCGCGGCGACGCTGGACGCTACCGGCCTCCAGACTCGCGACGGACAGCCGGTGATGAAGCCGTTCTGGGAAATCACCCCCGATGAGGCCGAGCAATGCCTGAAAGCCACCACGTGGTACCCGGCCAACACCGGCTACTTCCGCGGCGGCGGCTATTCCTCGCAGTTCCTCACCCGCGGCGGCATGCCGGTGACCATGAGCCGCCTGAACATTGTCAAGGGACTGGGGCCGGTGCTGCAAATCGCTGAGGGCGTGACGGTAGACCTGCCCGAGCATGTGTATGAAAAGCTCAACGAGCGCACCGACCCCACCTGGCCAACGCACTGGTTCGTGCCGCGCCTGACGGGCAGTGGCCCCTTCCGCGACGTGTACTCGGTGATGGCTAATTGGGGCGCGAACCACGGCGCGATCAGCTACGGCCACATCGGCGCGGATCTGCTGGCGCTGGCCTCACTGCTGCGCATCCCAGTTACCATGCACAATGTGGCAGAAGAGGCCGTCTTCCGCCCCAGCGCGTGGAACCAGTTTGGCGCGCAGGACCTGATGGGGGCCGACTTCCGCGCTTGCCAGAACTTTGGCCCGCTCTACGGACGCTACTGCTAACACTGTTTGATTTTCCACAGTCGGAGGCAGGGTAACCACAACTGCCTCCGACTGTCTTTATCTGGTATGGTTGAGAGTGGCAATGAACCGCAAAATAACCCTGATGACGGAAAAATTTCTCGATCTGGCTTACACGCTGGTATGGACGCCGAACACCCCCAACCCGTTCGAGCCGATCTTTCCGTACGGCTTCTGGTGGCTGGATCTGTCGCCCGAGAAGTTTTACGCCGTCTCCTCCGCTGCCCCACAGCTGCGGTTTGGGCGCGCTAAGCGCGGACTCTTCGCCACCCGGGTGCGCTTTTCGTATCCCAGTGCTTACCGCTCGAACTTCGCGGTCAACAACACCGTACACGGGCTGGTGAACTTGCGCCCGCAGGGTAAGGCGCGCGGCGCGGTGATTTTTGTCCACGGGCACGCCATGAACACGTTTTTCCCGATGGAGTGGCTGGCGCGCCAAACGATCGAGCAGGGCTTCGATGTGTACTACATTGCTCTGCCGTATCACATGCAGCGCGCGCCAAAAGGCACGTGGGGCGGGCAGTACTCGCTCAGCTCTAGCATAGAGGGCACAGCGATTGCTTTTATGCAGGGGGTATGTGATGTGCGCCTGCTGATCAACTGGATCGAGCAGGTGGTAGAGCTTCCCGTTGCGCTGGCAGGGATCAGCCTGGGTGCGTTTACCTCGTGCATGGCAGCCGTGGTAGATGAGCGCCCCCGGGCAGTGGTATCCATCATCGGCGGCGGGAATGTGGGAAAAATTTTGTGGGATGGCTACCGCCTGGGACAGATGCGCCACCAGTTGGAGAAGGGTGGGGTGAATGAGGCCGCGCTGGACGATTACTGGGCGCTGCTCAATCCCGAGAACTGGCAGCCACAGGTCGATCCGAGCCGCGTGCTGGTGATTGGCGGCGAGCACGACCCCATTGTCACGCCTGAGAATGTTTTGCGGCTGCAAATGGCGTGGAATACGCCCGCGCCGCACTGGTATCCGGCGGGGCACACGACGATTGGCACATTCTACAAAGAAATGGGCCGCGAGATGGCGGAGTTCTTGGCAAAGGCAGTATAAATTTATTGTAGTTTTTTATGACGCGAAACGGCTCACTCCCGCCACTCTCCATTTTTTGTGGGTTTCCACAAAAAATGGAGAGTGGCGCCTTGCGCAACAGTAATTGGCCAGCAAGTCACCCTCTCCATTTTCCCGCTTTTGGAAAATGGAGAGGGCCGGGGTGAGGCGTCTTTTACGCTTCCGGTTCCATCGAAAAATGCAGCGGGTAACCTTCAATGCCGGCGGCAAAATGCGCCCGGTTGATGCGATTCTGCGCCTCTGTTTTCGGCAGGGTTTGAACATACGCGGACCCGTTGTGATGGGCTGTGAACATAATGTGTACGGCAGCCGGGCCATCGACGTGAAAGATGCTCCTCAGAATGTGGATGACAAAATCCATCGGGGTGATGTCATCATTGTGGATGATAACCCGATACATGGGCTCGAATTCGGTCTCCCTGACCGGTACCGGTTTAATCTGCGGGGTCGTTTCTAAGTGCGTAGAACTCATAGCGGAATTATATCAACCCGTTACTATTCGGTGTTTCTTCCCTTGTATGGTTGGGAGATGTTTTCCAGTGGTGGCGCACCGCGCCACCACTGGAAAACATCTCCCAACCCCTTGTCTCTCTTTGCGGTTTCATCTTATACTTGTTCGTAATATCTCAATGGAGGATTGATCATGGCCTCGAACCGCTTTCTTGAGCTGCTGAACTCTGGCAAGAAGATTGCCCTGGATGGTGCAACCGGTACCAACTTACAGCGCCGCGGGCTGACCCCCGGCACCCCTTCCGACGCGTGGGTGATGGATAACCCCGATGAGGTGCTGCGCCTGTACCGCGATTTCGTCGAGGCCGGCTCGGATATCATCCTGACCAATACCTTTGGCAGCAGCCGGGTGAACCTCAACCGCTCAGGGCGGGCAGACCACTTTGAAGAGACTAACCGACGCGCGGTGGAGCTTGCGAAGAAGGCCGTGGAAGGCACCGGTACACTTGTCGCTGGGTCGATGGGACCGCTGGGGGAGATGCTGCAACCGTATGGCACGCTCGGAGAACAGGAAGCCGAAGCAGCCTACGCCGAACAGGCGAAAGTGCTGGCGGAATCAGGCGTGGATCTGCTGGTGATCGAGACGCAGTTCGACCTCAACGAAGCCAAAGCGGCGGTGCGTGGCGCTAAATCCGTTACCGACCTGCCGATCGTCGTTTCTTTCAGCTACGATCGGGGTACGCGATCGATGATGGGCGTAAAACCTGCGCAGGTGGGCAAGGAATTTGCCGAGTTGGGCGTGGTGGCGATTGGAATCAACTGCGGGCGCAGCCTGGAAGATAACGTGAAGGCGCTGAACGAACTGCGCCAGGAGACCGGGCTGCCGGTGTGGTTCAAACCCAATGCCGGGCTGCCGCATAATGACCTGGAGGGCAAGTTGATCTACGACGTGACCCCTGAGATGATGGGCGGGCAGGTAGAACAGTGGGCAGCGGCGGGCGCGCAGTTGATGGGCGGTTGCTGCGGCACTTCGCCTGAGCATTTGCGAGCGATTGCTCAGGCGGTCCACGCGCAGAACGGTAACTAACGCCAGTTATGCCGGGCGAACCAAAACAAGCAACCTACCGGATTGACCTGGAGCCGATTGGGCGGCGCGTTGAAGTGCCGCCTGTAACCAATTTATTGGAGGCCGCCCAGAGGGCCGGGGTCGATCTGGTTGCATCCTGTGGCGGGATTGGCATTTGCGGCACCTGCCGCGTGCGGATCGCGCAGGGGAAGGTGACGCCCGTAACGCTGACGGAAGAAGAATACGTAGCAAAGGCAGACCTGGCGGCGGGCTACCGGCTGGCATGCCAGGCCGAGCCGCTCAGCGACGTTCGGCTGGATATACCGCCCGAGTCGCTGGCGACGGTCGCAAAGCTGCAGGTAGAAGGACGCGAGGGTGAAGTGGCGGTCTCCCCGGCGGTAGAAGCAGTCGATCTCGTGCTGCCAAAACCTGGTCTGGAGGATTTGCGCTCGGACATGGCCCGCGTGGATGAGACGCTGGCGCAGCAGGGATTTGCCCCGCTGCGCGGCAGCCTTAAACTGGTGAGCAAACTCTCGCTAGTGCTGCGCCGTAATAATGAATGGCAGGCGCGGATCGCGGTGCGAAAGCAGGCCAACCACACCGAACTGGTTTCGGTGCTGCCAACCGGCGCTCCGCTGGTGGGGCTGGCAATGGATATGGGCTCGACCAAGCTAGCGCTCTATCTTGTTGATCTGCACAGCGGCGCGACTCTTTCCCGTGCGGGGGTGATGAACCCGCAGATTTCGTACGGTGAGGACGTGGTCAGCCGCATCGCCTTTGCCAACCGCGAGGCAGGCAACCTACGCATCTTGCAGGGGCGGCTGGTCGAGTCGATTAACAATGCGCTGGCCGATTTCTGCCAGGAGTTGGGTCTGACCACCGACCAGATTGTGGATGTGGTAGCAGTGGGCAATACCGCCATGCACCACTTGTTCTGCGGGCTGCCGGTAGAACAGTTGGGCAGCGCGCCATACGTGCCGGTGGTCAGCGAGCCGCTGGAATTCTACGCCGCCGAAATTGGCCTGACCACCGCGCCTGGCGCGCGGGTATTCCTGCCCGCCAACATCGCTGGGTACGTTGGCGCGGATCACGTCTCGGCGCTGCTGGCGACACAGAGCTACGCGGCAGCGCGCACAGCGCTGCTGGTCGATATCGGCACCAACACCGAGATCAGCCTGACGTACCGGGGGCAGGTGTACTCCTGCTCGTGCGCTTCAGGCCCGGCCTTTGAGGGCGCACACATCCACGATGGCATGCGTGCCGCGCCAGGAGCCATCGACCGGGTGAAGCTCGACGGCGGGCAGGTGGAGCTGACCACCATCGGCAATGCGCCGCCGGTGGGCATCTGCGGCTCGGGTATCCTGAATGCCGTGGCGGAGATGCTGGATGCCGGGATTATCGACCCGCGCGGGGTACTGCGCAGCACGCCCGGCTCTCCCCATGTGAATCGGATTCGCCCCAGCGGGCGGCAGATGGAGTTTGTCCTCGTCCCGGCAGAAGAAAGTGGGGCAGGCCGTGAGATCATCGTTACGCGTAAGGACGTAAATGAGATTCAGCTTGCCAAGGGGGCTATCCGTGCGGGGATCGAGATTTTGCTGCACGAGGCGGGCATCCCGGCGGACACAATTGAAGACTTTATCATCGCGGGCGCGTTTGGCACGTACCTGGACCTGGGCAGCGCGCTGCGGGTGGGCATGTTCCCCACCATCCCGCTGGATCGCTACCACCAGGTGGGCAACGCCGCCGGAGTAGGGGCCAAGGAGATGCTGATCTCGCAAGAGAAACGCGCCGAGGCTGCTCGCCTGATCGACGGCGTGCGCTACATTGAGCTGACCACCCACGCCGCTTTTACCCCCACGTTTGTCGACGCTATGTACTTTGGAACAGATATTGACTGGCGGCTTTAAATTTGGTTGTATTTCCAATCCATGAGGATGGGTGATGATCATCACCCATCCTCACGGATTGGAATACACTGCAACCGAATCTGATAACGTTGTCAGAGAGAGCGTGTATAATTACAACAAGATATTTCCCGGAATTGTTTTCGAATAGACTTTTTAAAGAGGAGCCTCACACATGGACGAGAAGCTTAAGGCAGTGTACGATGGCGTTGTAGAAGGCGATAATGCAGGGGTAAAACAGAATGTTCAAGCAGCCCTGGATGCCGGAATCAGTGCGTCGGTGGTGCTCAACGAAGCGCTGATCCCTGCTATGGCGGAAGTTGGCCGCCTGTTTGAGGAGGGCGAGTACTTCGTCCCCGAGATGCTTATCTCGGCTCGCGCGATGAAGAGTGCCATGGAACTGCTCAAGCCGGGCTTGCAGCAGGCGGACGTGAAGTACGCCGGGACCGTCGTCATCGGCACGGTAAAAGGCGACCTGCATGACATTGGCAAGAACCTGGTCAGCCTGATGCTGGAAGGCGCGGGCTTCCAGGTGAAGGATCTCGGCTCGGACGTAACCCCCGAGAAGTACGTGGAAGCGGTAAAAGAAAACAACGCCAACGTGGTCGCCATGTCGGCGCTGCTGACCACTACGATGGTGAACATGAAAGCCACCATCACCGCCCTGGAAGAAGCCGGGCTGCGCCAGCAGGTGAAGGTGATGGTCGGCGGCGCGCCGGTGACCGACAACTTCGCCAAGCAGATCGGCGCGGATGGCTACGCCCCGGATGCCAGCCGTGCGGTAGCGGTCACCAAGGCGTTGTTGGCCTAAAATTCGCTGGTGTTGGGTAGTGTTCCTGGTTGGGGCTGTCTGAAAAGTAAATTCAGACAGCCCCCTTGATTCAAAAAAGTTGGTTTTGAAAAAGGAAAAAAAATGGCGATCAGGCGCTCGCCATTTTTGCGAAATTATGGGCGATGCAGAGCAG